>CALHAO010000169.1 GCA_937931765.1 uncultured Thiotrichaceae bacterium | reverse complement strand
GGTGGCTGTGCTATCTGGGCGCAGCTGAATCATCCGGGGAAACAGATCCCCAACTTTCTAAATAAAGCGCCGGTTGCACCTTCAGCGATTCCGTTAACCGGTAGTGTTGGCAAAGGCTTTAATTGCCCGCGTGCTTTGTCGGATGATGAGATTAAAGCCATCATTCAGCGCTTTGCCACGGCGGCCAGGTTGGTGAAAGTAGCTGGTTTTGATGGTGTGCAAATCCACGGTGCACATGGTTATTTAGTCAGTCAGTTTTTATCGCCCAGACATAATCAGCGTGATGATCACTGGGGTGGTGATGACGAACGCCGGATGAATTTTCTGCGTGAGTTGTATCAGGCTATCCGCGCTGAGGTGGGTGATGATTACCCGGTGGGCATTAAGTTAAATTCTGCTGATTTTATGAAGGACGGCTTTAGTGAAGTAGAGTCAATGGGTGTGGTCAAGACCTTGGAAGCGATGGGCATTGACCTGATTGAAATTTCCGGCGGCACCTATGAAAGCCCTTCAATGATGGGACATAAAGTCGCGGACAGTACGCGTAAGCGTGAAGCGTATTTTCTGGCTTATGCTGAGAGCCTGCGTGGCTATGTCAAAACACCGTTGGCTGTCACGGGTGGTTTCCGCAGCAGTCATGCCATGCGTGATGCGATTGCTTCCGGTGCCACCGATATGGTCGGGTTGGCGAGGCCATTGGCGGTGGTGCCCGATATGGCTAATAGGGTGCTGGCTGATCCTGACTACCGGATTGTATTGCCTGAACCGACTACTGGGAAAAAGAGTCTTGATGCACTGGTGGCGTTGAGCCTGACGTGGTTTGAAACACAGATTCACCGCATGGCTAAAGGTAAGCAGCCAGATGAGAAATTGTCGGCATGGGGCACGGTATTGCATACGTTGTGGAGTGCCGGGGCTTCTGCGTTTAAACAGCGTCGGGCTTAGGTCGCAGGTAGTTGCGATATGCACCAGTATCAGAGGGGGAGTATTCGTTGAAACTACCCATGTGTTCAGCGTTATCGGACGAGTAAATAAACTCTATTCAGATAAAATTCGATGAGTTTTCGACAAGCGGTAACCTCTTTGTGTTTCTTTTTTTCTGTTAGTTTTTTTCAAAAAATATGAACTAAAACAACAAACAACCCTACTTATCTATAAATAACATTAAATAGAAGGCTATAGATAAACCCTGATTAGGTTGATATCAGAGATATTGCCCAATACTAACCATAGGAAGGAAACTGACATGTTAGCAAATGAAACTTATGCACCAACAACGAATACCCATGCTCAAACAAATAATCATCGTAGTGGCATGACCTCCGCGATGAAACCAGCTATCTCAGCTAAGCTGGCAGCAGTCGCATCAGATGATCTGAAAATGATTAAAGGTATTGGCCCCGTCATTGAGAAGGCGTTGAATGCTGAAGGTATCCGTCATTACCGACAGATTGCTTGTTTTAATGCTGCTAATGTACAGTGGGTAAATAGTCATCTGGATTTTCCTGGCAGGATTGAACGTGAAGATTGGATCAGTCAGGCTAAAGTA
Organism: uncultured Thiotrichaceae bacterium; assembly: GCA_937931765.1. Lineage (GTDB taxonomy): Bacteria > Pseudomonadota > Gammaproteobacteria > Thiotrichales > Thiotrichaceae > Thiolinea. The sequence continues at coordinate 3,695 of CALHAO010000169.1, read as the reverse complement.
TTAGTAGTCCAACAGGAAGCTGAGGCATTACTAGCCAAGCAGAAAGCAGAATTGGTTAATGAGGAAGCCAAGCCTGCTTTACTGACACAACCAAGGAACGGTATTGCTGATGATTTAAAGCGTATCAAGGGTATTGGCCTCGTGCTTGAGAAGGCGCTGCAAAATTTGGGTATCTACCATTATTACCAGCTAGCTGCGTTGACAAATGCTAACGCCAAATGGATCGAGCAACATATTATTTTCCCCGGCGTTATTAAGCGTGAAAACTGGACAGGTCAGGCTCACGCACTCAGAGTGGGCAAGGGAACAGAATACTCAAGTCGTTTTGACACAGGTAAAACACCTTATCAGGACTGATTGATTGTTAATTCGGCTGTTCATCGTCTGATATTTCTGCTTTACGCGCTGAATGGTTTCAAGCCGGATATTTTGATCATGGTGCTGGCTCAGCACCATGACCTCTGCGCTTTGCGTTTCGAGTAGAGCAGTGAAGCAATATAAGGGTGAGGGGTAGGGAACTTTTACTCTGTTGAACGTATCATTTACTAAACACGACTGTTTATCAGCAGCTTTCCAAAATGGGCAACTCCTGCTTTTTATAAAAACACAAAGGATTTCATCAGTATGAAACAACTATTACGTGCAACATTGCTTACTTTCTCACTGTTATTCAGCCCGCTGTTGCTGGCGGAAATGGTCAATATCAATAAAGCCGATGCGGCTGCTTTGATGGAAAACCTGCCGGGCATTGGTGAAGTAAAAGCTAAGGCCATTGTCGATCACCGCAAGAAAAACGGTGATTTCAAATCGATTGATGATTTGCTGAAAGTACAAGGCATTGGTGAGGCCACTTTCAAAAATATCAAAAGTGAAGTATCAACCAGTAAAGGGGCAGCTAAAGCTACCGGTAAAAAAGCAATTACTTCAACTAAACAACTGGGGGCTTCATCTACAGATTCCGACACTAAAACAGCCAAATCAACCAAGAAAGATGACAAAGTGAGTGATGCGGCAGCTGCTAAACCTACCAAGAAAGATGATAAAGGTAGCGATACTACATCGACTAAAACTGCAGATAAAGATAGCAAGGAGCAGCCTAAGTCAGCTGACAAGTCTGATAAGCCTAAGGCAAAATCAGTCAGTAAAACTGAGGGCACCGGTTCAGGCAAAGCAGCTAAAGATAGTAAAAGTACAAGCAAGTCATCAAAAACTAAGAGCGCTGATAAGGCTACGACCAAATCTGCTAAAAAGGTGAAGAAAAGTAATAAACCTGCATCTAAAAACGCTCAATCAGCAAAAAAGAAGAAAATTCTGAAGCAGAAAGATAAAAAATAAAGCGCTTAAGAACCACAATAATCGGTCGGGGACATCCACGTCTCCGGCCACTACACGAATAAAAAAACGCACTCATACCCAATACACCAGGCATTACTGCTCAGTGCTGATCACGGTTGCTTTGTTGGCAGGCAAGTTGCATTATTTGGCTTATCCGGTTAAGGAAGCCAATCATGTCTCGTAAAGCAAAAAATATTCTCTTCATTATGTTCGACCAGCTGCGCTTTGATTACCTCAGCTGCTACGGACACCCACACCTACAGACACCTCATATGGATAAGTTGGCGCAACAGGGCGTGCGCTTTAATAATGTCTATTGCCAGTCACCGGTCTGTGGTTCCTCGCGCATGAGTTTTTATACCGGGCGTTATGTCGATAGCCACGGTGCGTCATGGAATGGTATTCCGTTGCGGGTGGGTGAAATCACGCTGGGCGATCACCTGCGCAAGCTAGGTATGGACGCCTGGCTGCTGGGCAAGACGCACATGCGAGCTGATAAAGAAGGCATGGCGCGTTTAGGGCTTGATCCGGATAGTATTATTGGTGCGCGGGTGGCTGAGTGTGGCTTTGATGTGCTGGATCGCGACGATGGTTTGTGGCCGGAAGGGCCGGACGGTTTTTATGACCCCGGCACTTCGCCATATAACGCCTACCTGAAAGATAAAGGGTATGACAGTGATAATCCGTGGCTGGATCACGCGAATGCGGGCGTGACGGATAAGGGTGAGATTGCTTCCGCGTGGTTTATGCGGCATGCCGATAAGCCTGCCAATATCCGTGAGGAAGATTCGGAAACCGTTTTCCTGACTACCCGTTGTATGGAATTTATTGATCAGCATGATAAGCCGAACAGCAAACCGTGGTTATGTCACCTGTCATATATCAAGCCACACTGGCCGTATATTGTGCCAGAGCCTTACCACAATATGTACGGTAAGGAACACCGCATGCCGGTTAATCGTGCTGAGTCGGAAAAGGAAAATACCCACCCGTTGTACCAGCTATTTATGGACAATGTTATCGGCCAGGCATTCCGCCGTGATGAGGTGCTGGATAAAGTGGTTCCGGCTTATATGGGCCTGATTAAACAGTGCGATGACCAGATGGGGCGTTTGTTCAAGCATCTGGAAGATACCGGACGTATGGACGATACGCTGATTGTGATTACAGCGGATCATGGTGATTATATGGGGGATCACTGGCTGGGCGAAAAGGACTTATTTCATGCACCTTCAGTGAAAATCCCGCTGATTATTTATGACCCGTCTGCAGCAGCGGATGCCAGTCGTGGTCAGGTGTGTGATGAGTTGATTGAGTCGATTGATATTACTGCTACTTTTGTGGAAGCGGCGGGTGGAGTCATAGAAAATGACCTGGATCATATTCTGGAGGGGCGTTCGGTGCTACCTTACTTGCACGGAAAGCCAATGCAGTTCCGGGATTACGTGATCAGTGAGTACGATTACTCCATGACCTATGCCAATGGCCAATTAAAATTACCGCCGCGTGATGCGCGTTTGTTTATGGTGGCTGATCAACGTTGGAAATACGTTAATGCAGCGTTGGGTGGCATGCGGCCTATGTTATTTGATTTGTTAAATGATCCCGACGAACTACATGATTTGGGAGCGAGTACGGAGCCTGAGCATGTTGATGCTATGGTGATGATGGAACAGCGCTTGAGTGACTGGGGGCGGCGACTAAGTCAGCGCACTACCTTTTCTGAAAATGATGTGAATCAGAAGCGCGGTGGTTCACGGCGTAAAGGTATTGTGCTGGGGATGTTTGAGGAGGGTGATGCTGCGCCTGAATTGACGGCGAAGTTTCAGGGGTCTGTGGAGCAGCGGTTTGTGGATTAATTGAGCTGGTAGCTGATTACATGCTTATTACAACTATTGATGTAAATTTGCTTGCAAATTAGGCAGTAATTTGTATAATTGCCACCACTCGTAAGCGTAAAAGCAACACTACTCCAACTGAGGGGAGTAGTCTTTACGAGTACTTTTGAGACCTCCCATGTAAATTAGCCCGTTTACTGGGAGGCTTTTTTAAAAGGTAGCCACTCAGTCATGCCCCGACACACACTGCTCATGATCCGCTAACGATCGCAGCACATAACAATCACTCACCGCACCCTCACCAACACAACCTTCATCAATGCGTACCAGCTCGGTTTCCAGTTTTTTCAGGCTGGCAATTTTAGCGCGGGTGTCTTTGAGTTGTTGCCGGGCGATAGCATTGGCGGCGGTGCAGGATTTATCCGGATGATGGTTCAGCTCGATTAACGCTGAGATCGCTTCAATGGAGAAGCCGAGATCACGTGCGTGTTTGATAAAACCTAAACGTTCCAATTCTGATTC
>CALHAO010000168.1 GCA_937931765.1 uncultured Thiotrichaceae bacterium | reverse complement strand
GTGTTGCCCAACATCGGAGCACACGTAAGCATCGCCTTTGGTGATCTCCCAGAATTTATCGACCACGTACTGCGCGAGGATTTCCTTCTCACCTTCCTGATCGTATTGCAGACAGTCAGCTTTGCGCCACTCATTAATCTGCTTCCACCACTCAGCCAGCGCAACGGGATCGGGTCTTTCTTTGCGGCTGCGCAGCTCTTCGATCATCGCCTTCAGCACCCACTTCACGTCACCCACAATCGGCACATCAACGTGCACGTTTTTGGAGATCGAAGCCGGGTCAATATCAACATGAATGACCTTGGCGTAGGGGCAGAATTTATCAATATTACCGGTGACGCGGTCATCGAAACGTGAGCCGATCGCGATGATCAGGTCGGAATCATGCATGCCATTATTGGCTTCATAAGTGCCGTGCATCCCTAGCATGCCGACAAACAACTGATCAGTCGCCGGATAACCGCCCAGCCCCATCAATGTATTGGTGATCGGGAAGCCCAGCTCGCGGGTCAGCGTGGTCAGCTCTTCCGCCGCACCACTCAAAATAACGCCACCGCCAGTATAAAGCATCGGCTTCTTAGCTTCCATGATCAGATCAATAGCGCGGCGAACCTGACGCTTATTGCCTTTAACCGTTGGATTATAAGAGCGGATATTGACCTCTTCCGGATAGGAGAACTCAGTGCGCATCGCGGTAATGTCTTTCGGAATATCGACTAATACCGGGCCGGGACGACCGGAAGTGGCAATATAAAATGCCTTCTTGATCGTTTCCGCCAGATCCTCGATCTCGGTGACCAGGAAATTGTGTTTTACACAAGGGCGGGTGATGCCGACAATGTCCACTTCCTGAAATGCATCGTTCCCGATCATTGCGCGTGGCACCTGTCCGGTGAACACCACCAGCGGCACAGAATCCATGTAAGCGTCCGCAATACCGGTGACGGCATTGGTCGCGCCCGGCCCCGAAGTCACCAGCGCTACACCCGGTTTGTTCGTGGATTTAGCGTAACCTTCCGCTGCGTGAACAGCTCCTTGTTCGTGTCTTACCAGAATATGGTTGATGTCATCTGCTGCCTGATAAAGCGCATCATAGATGAATAATACCGCGCCTCCCGGATAACCGAAAACCGTGTCAACCCCTTCTGCCTTCAGACATTCAACGAATATCTCAGCGCCAGTCAATTCCACTACAAACTCCTGAAACGAGGGAATAAAAGAAGGGGGGAATCATAATACGAAACCGGTCTGAATTCACCCCTGCATTTTGGATAGTGCTTTATTTATAAACCAAGCCGATGCCGCCGCCCCACACTATGTCCTTATCAACAATCGGGCTGTCAGTGATTCCACTGTCATAACCCGTCACACTAACACCGGCTACTAACTCCCAGCGCGGGCTGAGCGGGAAGTTAATATCAATACCTGCTTTGGCACCTAACGTTGAATCTGCTTCATAAGCAGAGCGGCCAGTGGTCACTTCGTTGGCATTCACCCCGAAGTAATAATCCGTCACATCCGCTGAGAACCACTGTAATTCGGCATAAGGCCGGAAAGTGGTGTTAGATGACAACATGCGGGTATAGCGTACTTTTGTCTGGAAACCTTTATGTGCGCCCGCCACATCTCCGGCCAGGTCAGCGGAGACTACGGCTGACGGCAGTTTCCATGCACCACCGACGCGCAGGTTAATAGCGCGATCCAGCTCATCCATGTCCTGTAATTCGTTGCTGTCGTTACGTTCGTGACTCCAGTCATCGAAGCCAATCCCACCATATAAAGTGCTGGTCGGGCCAGCTTGAAAGGGTAAGACAGCGCCTTCAATATAAAATCCGTCTTTGTTCAGACGTGCCGGTCTGGGACGGATGGTCGTGTCGCCACCGCTGAACAGCGATTCCTGTACTTTTACTGTCAGGCCCAGATTTAAGGGCTTTTTCTGTTCTGTCTCTGCATGCAGGGTAGGAATGCTGTAAGCCAGTGCTGTGCATAAAATGGCGGATTTCAGAAGGACTGTTTTTTTGTTGGTCATGGTGGTTTCCAAAATGAAGGAGAGTGGTAATGATCACATCGTAGCAGGCGGGCTGTGACAACTGAAGTTTCAGGGTTTTGATCCGGTAATTTGCCTAAGTGGACATGGCTGAGGAGGAGATCAGGTGTCTGCTCGCCTTTGCTGCAATAAAACAGATTGGTTTTTAAGCGACACACCTGACTTTTTTTACTACGCTAGTTCCATAACTAAATGTTTTTATAGCAATATTTTTTTGGGGATTACGTATGCGATAAAGGAGTTACCTATGATCAGGCAGTGGCTAAGAAAAAAGGCACAATGTTATTTTGGATTCAGGCATCAATTCACCTTCATCATGACCGATGCCGAACGAGCAAGAGTACACTGCTGCCAACTGTGTGGACTTAGCTGTCGAGTAAAACCATGGAAAAGATAATCCCATCAAAGCCATTAGTGTGGCAGCCCCCGGACGCATACAACCCGCTGTGGTAGCGGGCTGTGAGCATAAAACGATCCGGTTGTTTTAACGGCAAACTGTAATCGTTCCTCTTGCTGTAGCAGAAGTGTTACCCCGCTGGGTCGAACCCAGCTTGAGACTTCTACCGGCGGCTTTATCAAAATCTGCGAACTTGCCACCAAACTGATTCTTCACCTTGCTCTCCCAGGTATTTACAGCGCGGCGCTTTGCACGACGCTTACGAAACTTAGCAACCGCTCCGGCTGATGA
>CALHAO010000167.1 GCA_937931765.1 uncultured Thiotrichaceae bacterium | reverse complement strand
ATGCCGAAGATAATCGCCGCAATCGGACGGTCAATAAAATCCAGTGGCTCTTTCACCCGCGCCATTGCTGAGCGCAGTTTCACTTCCATAATATTACCCAGCACCATACCTAACACAATCGGCACCACCGGAAGGTTCAAGCGTTTGAGGATCAAACCAAACACCCCAAATCCAGCAGCAATTGCGCAATCCGTCACTGAGTTACGCAGCGAATAAACCCCGACAAAACTCAACGTCAGTATCACCACACCCAGAATGCGCGTCGGCACCTGAATCACTTTCAGAATCATATTGGTGGAAAACATCAGGAAGATTAGCACCATCACATTCAGCAGCAGCAGCGCGATATACAGCGCCATGACAAAATCCATTTGATTCTGGAATAACTGTGGCCCTGGAATCACGTTGTGCACATAAAACACCGACAACATCATCGCCGTCAGCGCCTCACCGGGAATCCCCAGCGCCAATAAAGGAATCATCGCCGCAGCGGGTACGGCATTATTCGCGGCCTCAGAAGCCACCAAACCTTCTGGTGAGCCATCACCAAATAACTCGGGGTTTTTAGAAGACTTCTGCGCATAGGTATAAGATAAAAATTGTGCAGTGAACTCACCCACACCCGGAATCATGCCCATCATCACCCCAAAACTGGCCGATGCGGAGGCGACTCTTTTATAGATCCATAACTCTTTCAGCCCCTCAAACATGCCACCTTCCAGCGGCTCAGTTTTCGGGTGCTCGTCTTTGGCGACTAACAACAGAAACGCCTGCGACAAGGCAAACAAACCCAACACCACCACAATCAAATCAACACCGGAAGTTAACCAGGTCTGTTCAAAGGTATAACGTTGGGTGTACTTAATCGGCTCCAGCCCCACGGTATTCAGGAAGATACCAAAAAAGGCCATCATGCCCGCCGCAAATACCTGCCCACGGTGCGCTAACACCACCAACACTATACCCAGTAATGCAGCCAGAAAGATTTCACGGCTACCAAAATGCGGGGCAATCTTCGCCAGCACTGGTGCTAACAGAATCAGGCACAACACCGAAAAAATCCCACCAAAAAAGGAAGCCGAGTAAGCCAGACTCAACGCCCGACGGCCTTCGCCCCTTTTTGTCATTGGGTAACCGTCATACGTCGTCAACGCATTCACCGCAGTACCCGGTGTATTAATTAAAATTGCCGGAATTGACCCACCGTACATGGACGAGCCATATATCCCCAATAACAGGGTCAACCCGACTATAGGTTCCAGCGAAAACGTCGCCGGTAATAAAATCGCAATCGCTACCGCCGCACCGACACCGGGGATAGCGCCAATCATCACACCACCAATCGAGCCAATCAGCAGCGCAACCAGCACATCCCAGCGCCATAAGGTATCAATCGCAGCCAGTAAAATATCCATGACAACTCCTTAGAAATTCACCAGCATGAAACTGCGTATAAAATCAGGCAGGTACTCATAAATAGCACCCCCAGGAATTTTTACCGCCAGAAATGATTTGAAAATCACCACCACCGCAAAACCCACTGCCATCAATATCAGAAAGATTTTCTTATCACGATAACCAGCGCGGAAAGCCAGCAAGGGCAGAAAAATCAACGTAGCTGGCAGATAACCAATGATCGGCACTGCCCAGACATACACTAAAAACCACGCCGCATATTCCAGCGAACGTAACCAGAAAGTCACTTCCTGCAAACGTCCGTAAATACGCGGTGACAGCACAGAACCCAACAGATGAAACGCAGCAAACACTGTCATACCAATAACACTGACCGCAGGCCAAAATGCTGGTTGTGCGAATAGTGCGCTCTTTTTCACCCACTTGGTTTCTTCGCCTAATTGCGATAATAGGAAGACGCTGAATAGTAGAAATATGACTGCAAATACGAGATCACCGCAGCGGCGGTCGCGTTTAAAGAGTTCCTGGTAGGATTTTATTTTGTGGATGACTATCACTCCTCCAACATCTTACCCATCACTTCCAAGGCCACAATATCCTCATCAATCTGCTTCTGCGCTGCTTCAGCATCCTGCCAGTAAATCAAAGCGCCGGTATCTTTAGCCAGCTGCTTTGCTTTATCCGACTCAACCACTTTTTTCGCAATCGCAGCCAGCGTCTCACGCACATCAGCCGGAGTATCCTTGTGTACAAATAAACCATTCCACAAAGCAACATTCAGCTCGGGTACTAACTCAGCTACAGTAGGCACATCCGGTGTAATGGCGATACGCTTATTAGTAATCGACGCAAGGATTTTCACATCATCCATACAAGGCAGAACCAGCTGCAATGTCGTGTTCATCACATCAACATCACCTGATGCCAAGGTATTGCAATCCAGCGCATCAAAAGCCGCGTCAGAGGCAAATTCAAAGCCCTTACTCTTCGCCAGTGCCATCGTTACTTTAGTCGGAATCAACGGCGCACCAAAATGCCCTAATGCCAATTCATTCTTTTTAGCATGTTCCGCCAGACCATCAACATCGTCATAAGGTGCATCTTTACCAGCGACAATCACAAACGGGTAAGTCAGGAAGTTACCAATCGGCTCAAACGGGTTAGGGTTTAACTCAGGAATACCGATGTTCGGGCCAATAGTAGGTACAGCAATAATAAAGGAACCGACGGTATAGCCATCCGCTGGCGCTTTAGCCACTTCTACCGCACCAGGGAAAGGGCCACCGCCGCCGCCTGGCTTATTGACTACCGCAGCAGCCACATCATGCGTCGCCTGAAACTCATCTGCAATCATTCTCGTCAAGACATCTTCCAAGTCACCGGGAGGCCAGGGCACAACAAACGATACGGGTTTCTCAGGGTATTCAGCAACAGCAGGGGTGCTAAGCAGCACGGTGCCAGACAAACAAACGCCAAGCGCTATAGAACATAACTTGCTTAATTTACTCATGGGATTTTTTTTCTCCGGGTTTGAATCACAGATCTATCGGTTCATTATTATCACCGATGGTTCAAATAATGTAATTAATTATTGCAATTAAAAAACTGATGTGTCAATAATTAAAAATATTATTTGATCAGAAGTTTTGAGAAAGCGCGAATAAAGGCCACACTATGCAGACTGTTGATAAAGCCATGAAACTCCTTAATCAATTCAGCCGCCACAAGCCGGAGATAGGTCTGAGCGAGCTGGCGCGTATGACCGGATTTGATAAAGCGGCCACCCGGCGCTTTCTGGTTGCACTGCAAAATCATCAGTTTATTGAACAAAACCCTGATACAAAGGCATACCGTTTAGGCCTGGGTTTTATTCATTTGGCTAAAGTCAGAGAGTCTACTTTCCCTTTAGAATCTATTTTGCATGCCGCACTAGACAGATTGTCAGTAGCTACCGCTGAAACAGCGCACGCCAGCCTGTTGATTAACGACAAACTCTCCACCATCGGTGTCAGTTTTCCTGACAGAGGCAATCGGGCGCACCTTGATGTCGGCGAACAGCTACCCTTTCATGCGACGGCATCAGGTTGTGCTTTTCTGGCATTTTCATCAGCGGAACGTCAGGCATCATTTTTAACAGATGTTATGGATTCCCACACACCGAACACCCCTACCCGTGCTGATGATCTGGATAACTTTATTGAAGAAGCGCGTCATAATGGTTATGCCAGAGCACATGGCAGTTATTGCACTGAGGTCACCGGAACCGCAGTTCCGCTATTTGGCGCAGACTCACAACCCATAGGTTCACTAGCAATAGCCGCCCCCAGCTCACGGTTAACCGATGCCTTAAAACAGCAGATAGTTGAACAGCTTTGGGCCGAAAGCACACAGGTCACACGGGCAATTGGTGGCCAAATACCAGAAAGTTACCAAACATTCACCAATCAGCTCAGAGGCATCGCCGCATGACAGCAACAGACAAAGTTTTAGTATTGGATTTTGGCGGCGTTATCTCACGTACATTATTTGAAACACATGACCTGAGTGAGCAAGCATTGGGATTGGTGCAAGGCACCCTGAACTGGCAGGGGCCGTTTAACCCCGAAGCAGATCCACTCTGGCAAGCCATGCAGAACGATGAAATCAGTGAACGTGATTATTGGCTAACCCGTGCGCGTGAAGTGGGTGAGCTACTGGGTGAAGACTGGAACTCGATGCAACAACTGGTGCAGCGGGCGCGGGGTGATGATGTGATGTCGATTATCCGCCCGGAGTTTTTGGCAGCCATCGAAACCGTTAAACAAGCTGGAGGGCGACTGGCAATTCTCTCCAATGAACTGGATTTATTTTATGGCGCAGGCTTTCGCTCCCAGTGTGATTTTCTGAATGACTTTGAGTTGATTGTTGATGCAACTTATACCGAAATACTCAAGCCTGACCCACGGGCTTATGAACTGATCACACAAGGACTGGGCATTGCCGCTGAGCAATGCGTGTTTGTGGATGATCAGTTAAGAAATATACGCGGTGCGCAGGCCGTTAATATGCGCACTGTTCATTTTGATGTGATGAAGCCTGCCGAAGGTTACCGGCGGGCTTTGGAATTGATGGAAATTTAGAGCTTAAATCCCCTCTGTCTCCCCTTTTTCAAAGGGGAGTACCCTCCAGACAAAGTGAAATATTACTGGAGGGTCTCACCCTTTGTAAAAGGGGGAACAAGGGGGATTTTGGGTCGCACAGAACATACCTACAAGGAGACAAGCTATGACAGACATGCCCGAGAATACCGGCTTTGAACACCTGACCGGTCATGACCAGACGTTCTGGCACCCGATGACCCACCCCGCTGACGCAAAGAAAAACCCAGCACGGATATTCGTCAAAGCTGAAGGCGTAGAGATTACAGATAACCACGGCCACACCGTACTGGATGCCGTCGGTGGTTTATGGAATGCGAATCTGGGTTATTCCTGTGAGCCAGTTAAAAAGGCGATCAGCGACCAGTTGCAACAACTGCCTTATTACTCGTCTTTCCGTGGCACAACAACTGCTCCGGTGGTTGAGCTGGCTGAAGTATTACATGATTTCTTCCGTGAAGATGGCTTAGGCCGTTCATTCTTTACCTCCGGCGGCTCCGATTCTGTGGAAACCTGTTTGCGTCTGGCGCGGCAGTATCACAAAGTCCGTGGCGA
>CALHAO010000166.1 GCA_937931765.1 uncultured Thiotrichaceae bacterium | reverse complement strand
TCGCCTGACAGATAACTATCAAGCAACCTTTTGGCCTGAATCGACTGATTGATTGCCCTCTGATGCTTTTCCTTTGCCCGCTCAAATTGACGCTCAACAGCTTTCATTTCATCGCAAGCCGCGTCAACTTCCTGATGCCGCATCTGTACAATTTTTTGAACCAACTTTAATTGTTAGCGATATACATGTGGTCAACGTGATACTGAAAATCTTCCTGAATTAAATGGTATTGATTTAGAGTTATTGGTTTGTAGCACTTGTCAATCGGCTTTGCCGCTTTGAAGCCGTCTCTTTCAACTTTCGCGCCAAGAGGACATGTGTCGCCAACTATCTCTGTTTCGTAATAGCATTCTTTGCATGTCCTCTTTTTAGAAATCCTCATGAGAATCTCCTACAACATAAATCGCTGCTAATGCGCGGTAATGCTTATCCTTCTTCTCATCCAAGTCTTTGAATGCTTCAGCAACAGAAGCATCTGAAACAACAAAGCCTGCCCTGATAGCGGCTGCCATTCTTTCAATTATTTTTTGTGTCCGCTTCAAATTATCAGCCGCTGCCCCTTCTCTATCCCAAATATCCATGATCTATCTCCTATGCCGCTACCGGCTCTGCTGGAATTTCAAACCAATGCGTCACCATGTGATTTGCGTTTTCAATATCTTCAAAAGCGAAGCACCTACGCTGCGGAATCCACCAGACTTTTTCTACTCTGTCAGCAAAATCTACTGGCATACCACACCACCCTGAATTATCTTGTTTAAACAGGGCGATAACCTTTGTTTCCTCGCTGAAATCTGGTAGAGATTCTTTTACATCAATCCACATAAATCCTCCTATGCCAGCCACATAGCTCTAAATGCTTTGGGCTGTCTCATTGCGTAAGCCATAATGAAGAACTCCTTATGGTCATGCGTGTAACACTCATCCGCTGAATACTCAGGCATGAAAATAGGCCAGCTATCACCGAAAGTTTTTACCGCGTCAACAATGCTTTTTTCTTTGATTAGTGGTGTTGTGTTTGCTGGTTTCATTACCGGCTACTCCTTGTTGATGAGAAGTGGGCATCTTGACCGCTATCCATTGCTGAATAATGGGATTCAGCGCAACTCTCATTGCAAACATACCCGCCGTACTTGCTCATCTTTGCAAGATCATCATCCTGATTTAACATGGCAGTTCCGCTGTCTCTGATTTCTTTTTTGCAATTCCTGCATTTAGTTGGCTTCATGCTGCTATCTCCATTTCATATTCTTCTATCAGATCGTCCAGCCCCATTTCTTCAGCCAGTTCGATAATCATGTCTTCAACCGACACACCACCCTCAATAAACTCATAAACAGTTTCTTCCGGTGTGTCTTCCAGTTCTTCAGGTAGCGCTTCCATGTAGCAATCTAGCTCATCACAGTTTGCTGCGATTTCGTTTCGTTCTGAGTGACTTAAATGAATGCTCATGGCTATCTCCTATTAAGATCAATCTTTTGATCTTGTTGGATTCGTAAAACTTAAAAGGCCAATCTCGGAAAGATCAGCTTTTTAAATTCGGGTAGCTACCTCTCAAATTCGGGTAGCTACCCATGCCGTGTACGGTTCCGGCGAATCTGACTCTGTTCAAATTCCGTTCTCATTGTGTTTTATCTGGTTAGTCCGATTGGCCGCTCTTAACGGCTAAATTCACATCATTGCTAATCCTCTTGTTGAGTCCTGGTTGAATTTAATCGGCCAATCCAAAATCTGAATCAGCCTGTTAAATTCTTGCTACTGGATACGGCTACCAGCGTTACGTGACGCGCATGTCTTGAGTCCTATGCGCCAACTCTGTTACCGGTACTAAGGACGCTACTCATGGGTAGGTTCGCTTTTCTCAGTAACTCTGTTTCGTTAATGATCGGTCAGTGCCTGTGCTGCTGACTTACCGTTGCGGGTGTTGATTGCTGCTTCGATGAGATACATTATGTATCCTTTTTCTTTTACAGTCAATACAAAATGTATCTTTTTTGAATGTATTTAGATACAGTATGTATCACACATACAGACAGGAAGATCGAAATGAGTAGCCAGACATTACTAAGGAATACACTACAAGCGATGCTTGATGCGGATTTATCGAAAAATGAACTAAGAGTTGGTGTTGCTATTGCGGCCTACGCTTTGTCTCCTGATGATTATGGAAATAATCTGACACTGAAGGGGCTGGCGGAATTAGCGGGGATAAACACTAGAGGAGGAATGGACAGGATTGAGAAGCCGATTAGGGTGATTATCGCCAATGATTTTTTTGAGTGCGAAGCCATGAGCAGCGAAATTCTTTCGCGACTACTAAGGGATAGCACCGAGTATAGACAGTCTGAATACATCTACCTTGTTACCGATGGAGTTAACACAAAGATAGGTGTTGCTGTGGATCTAAAAAAAAGGCTCTCTGGGCTACAGACGGGCAACGCGACCCAACTAAGGTTTGTTTTCAACAAAAAGGTTTCAAGCCCCTTTAGACTTGAAAGGAGGCTGCATAAAAAATTCAAAGCCCAGCACATTAGGGGGGAGTGGTTTAAACTAAATAGGCGAATGACAAGCCAGGCTGTGACCATAATTAATATGGATGGAAATCAGCAATGAACAGCCAAAGACTACTGCGGAATCTCCTTGAATCAGCGATGGCCGCCAATCTTGAGAAGAACGAACTGAGGGCGTTCATTGCGCTACTCAATCAGACCATAGGCTATGGTAAGAAGTCAGACCCTCTGACGATGGGGAGGCTGGCGCATCTAACGGGGATAAGAAAAGACCGAATAGGGAAGGCGCTAGCGGCACTGGTTGACCGTGGGATATTCGAGCGGAAGACGCACAAACGCTTTGACTATACATACTCAATACCGGATAAGTTCTTTGAAGAAGGTAGTAAGGATCGTTTTTTTGCACCATCAATACCACTCAGCGGAAAGGCCACCCAACCAACGGGAGGCGAAAACCACTCAGCGGGTACATACAGAGATAAACCTTCCACAGAGATTAACCATAACAACAAACAAAGCACTCCTGCACCAGAACCGGATTTGCCGGAACAGCTACAGGCTCAGGATAAAATTGTTGTTTGTGATTCTATTTTGCAAGATGCAAAGCAAAAGCTTGAAAAGCCGGATGCAGTGAGTGCGGAAGCATATCAAAATTTAATGCCAGCACTGAAAACACTACCGGCAACGCAGGCTATGCAAGTGCTTCAACTATTGGCTATGGCCGCAAAAGAGGGAAGTATAAAGACGACACAGCAACGGCTAGGCGGTGCGTACATCAAAGCCGCTAAGGCTGGAGCGCTTGATACATCACGGCTAGAGCAGACTGAAAAGCCAATGCAAACACATCCTAGCCAACATTTTTGGAGGTCTACTGAGCGCAAACCACAGACTGATGCCGACAAAGCCTCCAGGGCCGCAGGTTTGGCGGCAATGGAGGCATTATTGAAGTCGATGCAGTGATTATTTGGCTCTTTTCATGACTGGATCATTAATGCCAATGGTGCAAACATCAGAAAATCTACTATTGTACAAATCAGTTTGACCGATGATAAAAGAATCATCAAAGTGATAGCGGTATGTTTTGTTGCCGGTGTAAGCGCCGTGGTCATTTTTTGCATTAACGGCTAAATCAGCTGTCATAACCTTTATTTTTGGCATTTTAGATTTATCGGTTTCAACACCGTCAAAACCCAGGCAAGTAACCGACTTCAATTCACCGACTTTTATCTGAGCTGAAGAGGGGTCTTTTAGTCTTGTTTTTATATACTTGGTAGCTATGGCCTTGTGATTTTTTGGCCTTAAGTGCGTTAAGTCATAAATCTTTTCAGGCGCTGGTTTTTTTGCGGCTACCTGCACGGGTTTTGCGGCTGGCTTTGCTTTTGCAGTTACTGCCGCTGGATCGGAGGGCTTGGGTGGAACAGAGTTACACCCGGCGGAAAGACTTAGTAGGACTAAGATCGACAATTGCTTTATCACTTTGATTCTTCCTTTTTGAATTGAGTTTCGATTATTGCATGGTAAGTGGTAAATTTTCTACCCACGGAAATGAGACTAAAAATCTCATTAACTACCCCCCAAATCCATCAATTTAGCTGATAACGGTTATGAAAATAATAATCTTTTTAAGGGGGAATTATTAAGCTACCGTATAGACTAAGATTATTATTTCAATAAAATTAACATGGAAGAATTTGCATAGGGCTTATGCATTTAAAATAGGAATTTACAATATGGCCACCTCAAATAATGTCAAAAAAGAAGCAGCGACCAGAAGAGGCTCACGATTCATTGAGACTGAAATCCTCACTGAAATAAAAAAAATGGGGCTGTCTGGCAGGTCAATAGCAATACTACTCAGTGAGGCTCGCCGCCTTGTTTCCGCTCAAGATTGACCCGCTCAGCACTTCTTAATAGCTCAGCCATATCCATGAGCTTCGATTTACTGTCCGGTGTTAGCGTGGAGCTAATATTGTTCAGTTCGTCGTAATAAGCACCCTCCATAAGAGAGGCTTCATTTTCACTGTCAACCAGTGAGGCGATGCTTACATTTAAGTGCGCCGCAACCGCTTTTATCTGCTTAAGGCTTGGCTCCCTCCTTCCTAATAAATAATGACCTACGGCACCACGGGTCTTAACGCCAAAAACTGGCATTAAATCTTCTTGCGTGACGCCTTTGTGCTTCATGAGCACTTTCACATAGTCGTACCATTCCATAGTTAAAAGATACCTTTTGTATCAAATTAATTCAATGACACATTATGTATCTTGCTTGACAAGCAATGGATACAAATTGTATCATTTGAGTTATGAAGACAAACAGCCAAAAAACAAGGAATCGACCGTTTAGGGATTGGGTTAACAAGTTCCCTGTCTCCCGTCGCAAGCAGGTTATGGAAATAATTGCTGATGGGCTGGGGAAAAGTTACCAGACAGTAAGAAGCTACAAAAATATGCTGAGGGATATACCTGCACTTGAATGTGCTGGAATCCAAATGGAAACGAGGATTATTTCCGAAAAAGAAGGCATTGATGGCTTTGTAACTGCTCGATCTATTTATCCTGAATTGTATGAAGCATTTAAACAGGGGGACAAGGAAGTCCCGCATGAAAGCACGACCACCGACACCCCAACTAATCCAGATCAGCGTCCGTCTCACAGAGAAGGAATGGCTATGGATGAAACGGGCAGCTACACAGCAGCAAACTAACTTAAACACATTATACGTCCAGTTGACTCAACACCTTATGAAAGAGGGTAGCGGGTTATCTGGAAAGAGTCTGAAGTAAATGAAAATAGGCGATAAATCAAGATGATATGTCTGCTTACATTTAAAACAACACTCATCTGGATCATGGATTCAATAGAGCCGGATGAGTGGGGTGATTTTTAACCTCCTAGCAGCATTCTCCGGCTTTCGGGCCGGGGCTTTTTAATATTTTTAAATCAAGGTTCTTTTAGTAATTGCTCTCCTCCTCCTGGCGCTTGCTAGCCCCGACATGATTCATCGGTGTAGAGCTTTGATTTAAGGGTATTCAGTGTTTTTTGAACAGGACTTCAGTTGGTGGTTTTCTCCAATCCCATCAGAACACTCTCCTCCGGTAATAGCTGGAGTCCTGTTTTAAGAGTATTGGGGATGTTCGAGGGTTGCGCAATCGTGGCCGGTGAGCATCGTTATACGCAGGGTTGAGGAATAGCAGACTCATACGATTTTTAATCGTAGATGCCGGTATCGAATCCGGCCCCTGTTTTGCCTGAAGTGCGAGGGACTAAGTGCCACTTAGTTTTTATGACTGCTTCGGGATGACTGGCAAAGCGCCACTCTATCTATCATGCGGGTTCGCGGCCTGAGTTTTAGATGAATAGCCGCTTACACCGGAGTTAGCCCCTAAAGGGCGGCGAAAGCCAAGCGGGATATAAATTGGCTCCGGTTAATAAACATGAAGACCACTAGCCCCTTAATTGGGGCTTTTGGGTGCAAGTAATTCAATTTTAATCTATTCAGGGCAACCACATGAACAAAGAAAACATCGCACAAGTGGCACACGAAATTAACCGCGCATTTTGTCAATCAATCGGTGATAGCAGCCAATTGCCGTGGGATGAAGCCGCTGACTGGCAGAGAGAAAGCGCAATCAAGGGCGTTGAATTTAAAATCGCCAATCCTGATGCAACTCCAAGTGCACAACATGGGGCATGGTTAAAAGATAAAACTGATGCTGGCTGGACTTACGGTGAAGTAAAAGACGAAGCAGCCAAAACGCATCCTTGCCTGGTTGCATACGATGAATTGCCGGTTGAGCAGAAGTCGAAGGATTATCTGTTTGTTCAGGTCGTTGAATCGCTGAAGCCTCATTTAGCGTCGCAATAAACCATCTACCCGCCAAAACTAATGGACTGTTCTCATAAAGCAGGATTCATAACTTTGGCGGGTCACTTATCAACAGGGGATAAAACAATGAATACATCAACACGCACACTAGATCCTTCGCTATCCGAAACAGTGCACACCGCACTTCAGGATTATCTGGACA
>CALHAO010000165.1 GCA_937931765.1 uncultured Thiotrichaceae bacterium | reverse complement strand
CCGGATTGCACGTTTGTTTGACCATCTGAAGCAGAAGGCAAAGTTGGGGGCTTATGAGTTGTTGACGGATAAGTTGTTTAAGGAGACGAATGATGTGGCGGTTAGCCTTACCAGTATGACGCAGTTTAATCCGCAGTGGCGGGATGAGGTGGTGGTGGAGCAGGTGGGGTGTGATCATTTGTCTTATTTTGGGGATGAGGTGGCGATCAGAAAAATTACCCAGCATTTGGATATTTATTAACAAGGATGATAAACATGACAAAACCTATTCAGATAAGTTTTTCAGAACTAGAGAGTTTGATTAATAAACTCGCAGGTACTAACGGCTCTACCCTACGCAATTATATCGAACCTGACCCGACTTCTCCAGTGATGCGGTTGCGCATGAAACCCAATGTCACAACGGAAGACATACCTCCGGGCTATGATGTAGACAAACACATCAACGAAGTCATGCAAAACCTGACATTGGTCAATACCAGCAAAAGTCTGGAGCAATCACCGGAAGATGATCCACAAAACCAAATATTGGTTCCTCTTGATCAGCTGGAAACAAGCAAATCCCTGACGACTATCCGTGTACTCGCTGAAGGTGATTCCTGGTTTCGCTTGCCAGAATTACCGGGTTTATTCCTGTTACCACGCTTTTTCCCAAAAGCTATCGCCACCCAGCTTCAACGCAAGCCAGGTCTGAATGTAAAAAGTATTGCGCATTGGGGAGATACCTTACGCGAAATGTTTCAGCGCAAAGAATACCTGGCAGCCATCAAGAACTTCCAGCCGGAATATTTCATACTGAGTGGTGGTGGTAATGATTTGCAGGAGAGGCTCACGCATTGTGTCCATCCTTACAGTGCCAACCGCCCGGTACATGATTACATGACCAAAGCAGGGTATGACCTATTTTTTAAAATCCGTGAAACCTATGTGGCTTTAATTCGTGAAGCGCTGGCGGTTAAACCTGATTTAAAAATACTAGTTTATGCTTATGATTACCCTCAACCTACTCGTGAGAGTCAATATATTGGCCAGTACCTACATTCAAAGGGCATTCCGGAAGACTTAATGCCCGCAGTCATCAGGCCCGTGATTGATCGTTTGAATGACCGGATCAAGGAGGCAGCAGGCTCATCACCACAAGTGACTTATGTTGATTGCCGGAATCTGGCTAAAGACGTGCATTGGTTTGATGATATGCACCCTTACCATGAAGGATATGGATATATGGCAGATAAGTTTATGCGACATATTGTGTGATAGTTAAATATGAGTAAGCGGCCTCTCATTCTTTTAATTTTTGCCAATGACCGGCAGGCTTACCTTGAAGCAGTGACTAAAGAACGGCAACAACTGATAAAACTACTACGCTTTGAAATAGAAAAAAACGCGCTGGATATTGAAGTCGATAGCCTTGATTACACGACAATTGGTAGCATGATTGAAATGCTCAACCTCCAGCGTGAACGATTGGCAATACTGCATTTTGCAGGGCACTCGGATACTGACTTACTGCAACTGGATGAGGGGCAGGCCCATGTTAATGGCCTGGCAGCCAAACTGGGGGAATGTCCTAACCTTAAATTAGTATTTTTGAATGGTTGTAATAATGCTGCGCTGGTAAGGGCTATTGCTGCTGTGGGGGTCGCCAGCATTATTGGCACACGTCGGGCGGTGGCAGATACAGCGGCTTTGCATTTCAGCAGTGGTTTTTTTACCGCACTGGCTGCTCAGGGTAGAACACTGTCAGAAGCATGGAACCAGGCAAAAACGGATGTGGAGACTGTTACCGGTGAGCAGTCTCGTTCATTGGATATTGAGCAGCCTGACA
Source organism: uncultured Thiotrichaceae bacterium (assembly GCA_937931765.1). Taxonomy (GTDB): domain Bacteria; phylum Pseudomonadota; class Gammaproteobacteria; order Thiotrichales; family Thiotrichaceae; genus Thiolinea. The sequence continues at coordinate 2,795 of CALHAO010000165.1, read as the reverse complement.
ATACACAGGAATGGTCATGGTTTATGGTTAGCCAGACGCCGGACTGGAAACTGGTTGATGCTACGCACCCCTGCAATCGCCTGCCCGCTTTACCTCATGGCGAGTTGCCCGCTACACCGTTTAAGAATCTTGATTATTACACTGAAGCTGATGCTGAAATCTTCTTTGGGCGCTGTCAGCCAATGCTTGATGTTATCCACCTGTTGGATGTTGCAAAAGAACCGGTACTACTGCTGCATGGTGGTACGGGGGTAGGCAAGTCTTCTTTTTTGCAGGCAGGGTTGATTCCACGGCTTAAAGCACGAGGTCAAATAGTCCCTGCACCTTTCCGGTACAGTCAGTCTGACTCAATGCAAAATCCGGTAGAACGAATATTCGGCATCACCGATATAACCGAGATCCGCACCCGGCTAAATAAACCCTCGCCATCCGGATTGCCTTCGGTTTGGGTGATTGATCAGGTAGAAGAAATTTTTTTCGATCAAACCTCAAATCACCTTGATGAATTACTGAAGGCCCTACACGCTATTTTTTACCTCGAAGACGCACGGCCTGCTGCAAAAATCATTCTGAGCTTGCGCAAGGAATGGTTTGCTGATCTTCTTGACGCCTGCCAGCTGCATAAGATCAATACATCACGGTGTCTGCTTACTTCGCTGGATAAATTATCCATCATGGAGATCATTGAAAGCCCTACTCAAAACATGCGCTTACGTAAGCACTACCATCTAAAGATTCTTAACCCGGATCATGGGCGGTTAGCTGAACAGATTGCAGATGATCTACTGGTTGATAAAGAGTCAAATATTGCCCCCACGCTACAAATTATTCTTTCCTACCTTTGGGAGCGGGTCAAACATAAAGATGACAAGGTGTGGGATGAGCAACTATATCAGGATGAAAACCGTACTGGTTTGCTACTGGTCGACTACCTGGATAGGCAATTACAGGATATTGCTGATCATGAACCCTGGGGAAAAGAGGCGAAGGCCAGTGGTCTATTACTGGATGTACTCCATGCCCATACCACCAATCAGGGTACCGCAAAAACTATAACTGCTGAAGAATATGGCAGGCTTTATTCCCATGTTAATTATTGTTTCCTGCTGCTGCATGGACTAAAAGACCGCCATCTGATTATTGAACCGCAAACCGGCGCTTTAGCCAGTGTTGTCAAAACCCGCCTTGCGCACGATACACTGGCTCAACTGGTGCGACAGTCTTTTGATGTGTCAGTTTTACCAGGGCAGCAGGCACGGCGAATTTTAAATAACCGTAAGAACGAATGGAGGTTGGAGGGTAACCAAAAAGCCCCGCTGGTTGGTCATGACCTGAAAATAGTAAAAATGGGTAAAAACGGAACTCAAAACTGGGAAGTTGATAAGTTGGAAAAAGAGATTATTGAAAAAAGTAGTCAGAAAAAAATAATCAGAATAATAAAAAATACATTAATTACGACCACTCTCTTATTAGCACTTTCTATTTTAATATTTTTCACTCTTAATCTAGGTAGGTATTCAGCAGCTAATAAAATAGATGAGCTGCATAAAAATCATCTGTATCTTTCCAGTGAGCACTCTGATCGGCCTACTACAGGCTATTTTGGCAAGATAAATAAAATCTCTGATGAGATAAGCTCGATAAGCGATGATGTACTGAGTAAAAAAAACAAAATAATTAAATATAGCACACTTACGTCAATAAACCTTTCAGGAGCCAATTTTAGTGAAAAATCTAATAATCAACAATCATTGAACTACGCAAAGAAAGCATTGGAGTTCGGAGTCGTGGCTGAAGAAATGATTAAAAACTACGGGATTGACTCTGAATTTATCAAAGGGAAAAGTCAAGATGGTGATAAAAACAGGCATGATACTATATTATTTATGATGATACACGCTAACGCCATTATGTATTGCAATGGGGATGAAGGATCTTTGCTTCAGGCTAACTATCTTTTAGAAAAAATCTCGCCTGTTTTCTTCGACAGCAAAAGAAGTAGCAATGACCTCTGCCTCAATGAAATTTTACAGTCAACTACTAAGGAGTAATAACTAATGCCAGAACTGGAAAAAGATGAAAACCCTCGCCGCCCGAATGATTCATTAACAGAAGTTGAAATACTGAAGAAAGCTTGTGAAGAGTACAAGGTCAGAGAAGACTCATTGCATGAGAAAAGGGAGATCGCTGAATGCTTTCCGAAAATAATTGATGCTACGTTGATTGAGGAATACCGGAATAAACCACCGGGTCTTGACTCAAGACGAGCACCATCATCCTCTGTTGATGAAGTGACTGATGCGCTTATTGCCCAAACGGTACTGACTATCAATGACAGTTACCATGCTTTAACAAAGTCAATGCAGCAGCATGAAAAGTACATGAGTCACCTCAAGGTCAGGTTGGCTGATTTAACCAGTGAAGAAGTGTGTGCTGATGTGAACACGAACCTGAGCCTTGTTACCACCTTTGGTATAGAAGATGCTCAAACGAAGGTAGATGATTGGAAGAACTCGTTGGGGGAGGTGCTTTTTGAAATTCAGACTTACCAACAGGAGCTGGACAGTTTCTACAAAAGTACGGTGGTAGAGAAAATAGCAGGCGGTGATAATGATAAACTGAGCAATCCCTGCGACAAATACTATGCTGCTGTTGGTGGGTTCGAAACGTTAAGAGCCACTGTAGACGGTAACACCTGCCCTGATCCGAGTAAAAATTGGTATGGCTACCTCAGATGTATATTTGGTCTGGATGACTAAGCCTGCATGGATTACTGGAATATTGGATGATCAACC
>CALHAO010000164.1 GCA_937931765.1 uncultured Thiotrichaceae bacterium | reverse complement strand
GTGGAAGGGCCGAGTGAAGCTTCACGCATGGTTGGCTATTACACCGGCAATGAAGCTGAAGTAGAAGAAAAAGCCAATAATGCGGCAGCTGTGACATTAGCCATCGCTAAAAAACACGGCACCAACGGTGTTGAGGTGGCTGAGGCTATTTTGAGCCGTTTGGATGGTCTGAAAGGGCAGCTGATTCCGGATAATATACAGGTTTCAATCACACGGGATTACGGTAAGTCGGCTAAAGAAAAAGTAAACGCGCTGATGATGAAGCTGTTTATCGCGACGATGATTGTTGCGGTGTTGGTATGGCTGGCTTTGGGTTGGCGGGCTTCTGCTGTCGTTCTGTTGGTTATTCCTTCTGTTATCACTACTACCGTATTTGCAGCCTGGGCCTTTGGCATGACCATTGACCGGGTGAGTTTGTTTGCACTGATCTTCTCAATCGGCATTTTGGTCGATGATGCCATTGTGGTGGTTGAGAATATTTACCGGCGCTGGTTGTTGGCGGGTAGTCAGGCGTTAGATATTGCGATTGATGCGGTACGTGAAGTGGGTAATCCAACTATTTTAGCGACTGCTACTGTTATCGCTGCTTTGTTACCGATGGGCTTTGTCAGTGGTATGATGGGGCCGTACATGATGCCGATACCGGTATTGGGTTCGGTGGCCATGATTATTTCCCTGTTCGCGGCATTTGCGTTTACGCCCTGGTTGACCAACGCATGGAAGCCCAGTCTGGAAAAACTGAATGCCGATGCAGAAAAAGAGCACAAGCAATCTGAGCGCATGGAGAAATTTTTCCGTGCGATTATTGTTCCGTTGTCCACCCAGAGCAGTAAGGGTTATGCATTCTTATTGGCAATCATTGTCAGTTTCTTCCTGTTACTGACCTTGTTCTACCCACTTAAAGCTGTGCCCGTCAAAATGCTGCCGCTGGATAACAAATCCGAATTCAATGTCGTAGCGAATATGCCGGAAGGCACCGCATTACCGGTAATTGCTAACGTAATGCATGAATTGGCGACAGAGCTGCAGGCCTTTCCTGAGGTGGTTGATTTGCAGTCATACTCTGGCACGGCTTCGCCTTTCAACTTTAACGGTCTGGTGCGTCACTATTATTTGCGTCAACAGCCTTGGCAGGGCGATATTCAGGTGCAGTTGACGGAAAATTCCGCGCGTAGTCGTAGCAGTCATGAGATTGCAGTGGCAGCACGTGAGCTATTGACGCCGATTGCAGCCGCATCCAATGCACGGATTCAGGTAGTGGAAATGCCGCCAGGGCCGCCAGTCTTACAAACAGTCGTCGCTGAGATTTACAATCCTGATCCGGAAGTAAGGCGTCAGGTAGCGGCAGATATGACCGAATTCTTCCGTCAGGCTGAAAACCTCAGTGATGTGGATAATCTCATGGAAGAAGACTACGAGATGTTACGTTTCGTGGTTGATACGGATAAAGCGCAGCGTAATGGCATTTCTGTTGAAGATGTAAATCGTTCGTTGGAAATGGCGATGGGTGGCTTTGTGTTGGGCGATATTAAGCGTAATGCGCTGATTGATCCTACCCAGATTATTCTCCAGGTTCCGTTGAGCGCCCGTTCACAAATTATGCGTTTAGTGCAGTTACCGGTGGCTAATCAACAAGGGCATTCGATCTCACTGTCCGAGTTGGGTTCATTCAAGCGTGAACCACAGGATAAACCTATTTTCCATAAGGATATGAATCCGGTCGAGTTCGTCACTGCTGAAGGGGTTGGTCGTCTTGCGGCTCCGGTTTATGGCCAGAAGCAGGTTGAAGCGCTATTGCAAAACGCCAATGATGGTGAAGGTTATAAAGCACCTGATGGTACCGCACTCACTGGTGGGCATTGGTTTGGTGCACCGGCTAATGTCGGGCTGACAACCGCATTTGAGTGGGGTGGTGAGTGGACGGTAACTTTTGAGACTTTCCGCGATATGGGCATTGCTTTTGGTGCTGCCTTGGTACTCATTTACATGTTGATTGTGGCGCAGTTCGGTAATTTCACCTTACCAGCCATTATCATGGCACCGATTCCGTTAACGTTGATTGGGATTATTCCGGGGCACTGGATCATGGGTGCAGAATTTACTGCTACATCAATGATCGGTTTTATTGCATTGGCTGGTATAATTGTGCGGAATTCGATTTTGTTGGTTGATTTTGCGCGTGAGGCTGTTAGAAACGAAGGTGTTTCGGCAACTGAAGCGGTTATCCGCTCCTGCGAAGCGCGTACCCGTCCGATTTTGATTACCGCATTGGCATTATTGGGCGGATCGATGGTGATTCTGTCCGATCCGATTTTCCAGGGTATGGCTGTTTCGTTAATTTTTGGTGGTGCCGTTTCAACATTGCTAACCTTGTTGGTTATTCCATTGGGTTGTATTAGTGCCGGAAACTCATTGCGTGGTGAAGGTTATGATGACCCCGATCCGGATACTGACGGTGGTGGAACAGGAAATTCTGTGCCAGGTTCAGCTACGGAAAGTACAAAAAAGAAATTAACTATTGGTAAAGTTGTTAAAAATACGGCAGTCTTCTCTGGAATGTATTTTATTGCATTGTTGACGAGCTTCAAAGATGGTGTGGCGGACTTAGGTCAGGCAGGGTTAAAATGGCAGAGAAAACGTGCCAATGCTGGTAAGCAGTTCAAAGCTGAGCAAAAAGCTCGGACAACTGCACGGCTTTATGAGGATCTGCCAAAAGCACCGACTGAGCCGGAAACTAAGACAGTAGTTGTTAGCCCGCCTGAAGCAGAAGCAACGGCACCAGTAGTGGAAAAAACAGATACAATAGAAGAAGATAATGATGAAGTCGTTGAGCACAAAAAACCTGTCAAACCTGCAAAGCGTCGGGGCATTAAACTCAAAAAGGACATTTAATTGTAAGGAGTCCATGAAATGAAAATTTTTAATAAAAAGGTTTTAACTCTGGCGGTTGTTTCTGTACTGACCTCCGGTACAGCGGTAATGGCCGGAACGTTACAGGCAAATGAGCAGGCATTAGATTTGCCGCTACCACCTCCGGGGCCATATGCAAGAATACAAGCCGGGCCAGGTGGTGCTCAGAATCTTATGGGTTCGTCTGTTGAAATGAAGGTGCCGGAAGTATCGGCAGCTCCAGTTCAGGAAGCAGAGGCACCTGAAGCACCGGTTCAGGAAGCAGAAGCACCTGAAGCACCAGTTCAGGAAGCCGAAGCGCCAGTTCAGGAGGCAGAAGCACCAGTTCAGGAGGCAGAAGCACCAGTTCAGGAGGCAGAAGCACCAGTTCAGGAAGCCGAAGCACCAGTTCAGGAAGCCGAAGCGCCAGTTCAGGAGGCAGAAGCACCAGTTCAGGAAGCCGAAGCGCCTGAAGCTAAAATGGTTGAGGTGCCGGTTACACAGCCTGTTCTCACTGCAGCAACTGCTGTTCCTGCAAAGCCTGCGGCTCCGGTTGTTCCTGAGCAGGTTGCGCCAGTGGTGGCACCTGCAGAACCGCAGGTTGCAGCACAAACCGGAGCAGTTCCGGTTCAGCCCGGCCCGCCTCCAGCACAAGCTCAAATGATGTATGCTCCACAGCAGCAGATGCCAATGCAGGGTATGCCAGGTTACGGTTATCCAGCGGGTGGCCAGCAGCAGATGCCAAGACAAGCTATGCCGGGTTATGGATACCCTGTTGGCGGACAGCAGATGCCAATGCAGGCTATGCCGGGTTATGGTTATCCAGCCGGTGGACAGCAGATGGGGATGCCGATGATGTATCCTCCTCAATACATGCCAATGCCACGTGTGCAGTATATGTATGTCGTGCCTGTTATGCCAAGAATGCAAGCACCTATGCACATGCAGCAGCCAGCGCAACAGATGCATGGGCAGGGTCATGAGCAACGGATGTGGTCGAAGAAAAGAAAGCATGGTCAAAAATGGCAGCATGACGACGAGCAAGAGCATCATGATGATGAGCATGAGAAACATGACGACGAACATGAACAGCATGAGAGTGCTGAACAGTCGGATGAGAATCATGATGATGAGCACGAGCAGTCTGGCGACAAGCATGAGGAGCATGACGGCGAGCAAGAGCAATCTGATACCGAACAGTCAGACGGCGAGCAAGAGCAATCTGATGCTGAAGAATCAGATGGCGAGCAAGAACAATCTGAGAATGCTGAGCAGCAGTAAACTGGCTCATCTCGTATTAGCTGAAACTTTAGTGTCTTCCCACCTTGTGTGGGTTGACACTTTCAGGTTATCTCAGGAATGAATAGGACATGATTACAGTTGTTGGTAATTTGAAGGGTGGAACCGGTAAAAGTACCGTTGCCTTTAATCTTGCGTTGTGGACAGTCACTCGGCAGAATACCCGTGTTGCTATGTATGATCTTGATCCGCAAGCGACAACGACTGATGCCTTTGACATTCGTACTGAAGAGGGCTATTTGCCTGAAATGTCAGTCCATCATGCTTTGGATGATATGCGGAATGAAAGCACTGATACTCAGGTACTTGTCGACATTGGTTTATCTGATATGAACGCCACACGGGAAGCTATCCGCCTGGCTGACCGGATTATTGTTCCGGTTGCCCCCAGTCAGGCTGACATATGGTCTACTCAACGATTCCTCAAAATGGTTGATGAAGTGCGGGATAATAAGCCTGTGCAGTTATTAGGCCTGTTAAATCGTGCCGATACGCACCGTGCGGTGCGTGAGACCGGTGAGGCAGCAGAGGCACTGGAAATGTTAGATAAGATTCAGCTGATGAAAACCCGATTATATATGAGAACCACATACCGCCGTTCCTTCAGTGAAGGCTTGGCGGTATTTGAAATGGAACCACGCTCAAAGGCTGCGGCAGAAGTCGAGGCTTTGGGTAAAGAACTTCTTACAATTAACTAGTACGACCCTCTGGATCGAAAGGATAGTAAATCATGCATATTTTACGTTGGTTATTTTCTCACCCTGTGATTTTTGCCTGGGCTTTGGCCATTTTCGTCATTCTGTTGAATTATGGCGTTGGTGGTAGCGCGAAGGAAGACACGCATCAGGGGGAGGGTGGTGATACTACTGAGCAGCATGCTGCAGCTGATCAGGCAGATGGTGAAAAAGCAGTAGATGGAGCAGCTCAAGCTGTTGTTGATACTGCTGCTACAACAGAGCAAGCAACTACAGAAGTGGAAGCGAGTGCTGGAACAGCGGTTGCGGCTACTGAGCAAGCTGCTACGGAAGCTGTTGAAACAGTTGCTGCAACAACAGAACAGGCTGCTACCGAAGTGGAAGCGGCTGCTGAAACAGCGGTTGCAACTACTGAACAAGCTGCTACTGAAGCTGTTGAAACAGTTGTCGCAACAACAGAGCAGGCTGCTACAGAAGTGGAGGCGAGTGCTGAAACAGCAGTTGCGGCTACTGAGCAAGCTGCTACTGAAGCTGTTGAAACAGTTACGGCCACAACAGAGCAGGCTACTCAGGCAGCAACTGACACCGTTGCTAAAACGACAGCCGCTGTGGCTGTGGTAGCAGCGACCGCAACTGCAGCAGCAGTGGCCAGTGGTGATGCAAAGGCAACTGAAACTGAAGCAACTCAGGTTGTTGATGCGCCTGAAGCTAAAGCAGAGGTTGTTGCTGAAACTCAGGCTGCTGAAGCGGTCGAGGCGACAGAAACAACGGAAACAACACAAGCAGCTCCTAGCAGTGTGCAGGATTTGTTGCTGGCTGCACGTGAAGCATATTGGAGTGAAGATTTCGAGCGCTCTGCCGAGTTTTACCAGGCATTACTCGCACAGGATAACCAGCCGTCTTATAAAGGTGAGCTGGCAAATGTGTTCTGGAAGCAGGGTAAGAGTAAAGAAGCTGTTCAGCTGTATTCTGATATCGCCTTATGGTTGAAGGATCAGGGTAGAATGGCTGAATTGCAGAACATCAAAGTATATGTCGACTTGGTCGATCCGGCTATTGGCGAACAAATCGGTGCTTTGTTAAAGTAATAGCTTTTATTGGTATCTGACAAAAGGCAGAATTGTGCAGTGGTACTTTTCTGTCTTTTTGTTGTTCAAAAACAGACATATAATCAGAACTTATAAATAAGTGACTTTTAGCCTGAGTAAGTTGTGAGTTCACGCTGCTGGTTTAGTGATGTGGTAATAGCCAAAGGAGATAACGACGGTTGTAATATTACCGTGATAAGCTTGGTTCATTTGATATTCACTGCTTTATAAGCCGTTGAATATCCCTGCATCACAGGAGTTTTGAATGTCGGCAGAGGAAAAAAAAGCAACCCCAAGTGCTTTGGAGGCAGAGTTACAGGGTGTTGAAGAGGAATTACATGATGTTGAGGATGAGCTGCATGAGTTTGAAGCACAGCAGTCTGGTATCAGTAAATCCTTACAGATCATAGTCTATCCTTCATTGGTAGCTTTTGTGGTACTGGCTGCCTATGGTTTCTATCTGGTGCAGGCATTGACGACTGATGTGCATCGTTTGACAGAAACGATCGCCAATATGAATGACTCGGTTGATCGGAATCTGACTCAAATGTCCGGTTATATGAACAATATGAATAGTCAGATGACGAGCATGGCTTTATCCACTGAAAGTATGAATCAGCATATTGCGCAAATGACCAATACGACGCAGAACATGAGTGGAGACATGCGGCAAATGAATGTTTCTACTCAGAATATGGCTGCATCAACTTACAACATGCAGCGCGATTTGTGGAGTATGAACAAAAATGTTTCCAAGCCATTCAAGGCGATGGGGAAATTTTTACCCTTTGGTGGTAGTGATACGAATCCTTATGTTGTGGCTCCGCCACCAACCCCGTATTATGGCACCAACAACATGTATGGCTGGTATAGACAGCCTGTACAACAGCAGCCACAAGCAGCAAATGTTGTTGCTCCGCTTGTGCCTTTACCTGTAGCAGTTCCGGTAGCTGGTGAGAATATTCAGCCAATAAACCCATCTTCTGATGGCTCCACCACCGTGACTGATGAAGGACAGAGTTTTTTCAGTACTAATCAGGCCGATACACTGGCCAGTACTCAATAGGAATACACATGACACCGTCAAAGCGAATTGATCAACGGCTTAAGGGCCTGCAGGATCACCTGAAGCGTGAAAACCCTGTACTTGTTGATGCCGTCGGCAAATACCGTGAGTTGGATAAAGTCGCAGCAAAAATGGGTCTGCTGGCTCCCGGCACCTCTTATGCGACACAAATTTCCTGGTGGCCGATGATCTCCGTGATGGGGACATTTTCAGCAGGTAAATCCAGCTTTATTAATACATTTCTGGATATTGATTTGCAGCGTACCGGCAATCAAGCGGTTGATGATAAATTTACCGCCATTACCTTTAGCCCTGATGCAGAAGTGCACACACTACCGGGTTTGGCACTGGATGGTGATCCGCGTTTTCCTTTTTATCAGATTAGTGAAGAAATCGAGCACGTTAGCGCTGGTGAAGGCTCAAAAATTGACAATTATCTGCAAATGAAAGTCGTGCCGAGTGAAAAGGTGCGTGGGAAGATTCTTATTGATTCTCCCGGATTCGATGCAGATGAACAGCGTAAATCAACCTTGAGAATTGCTGATCATATTATTGAGCTATCGGATTTGGTGCTGGTGTTTTTTGATGCGCGTCACCCTGAACCAGGTGCTATGCAGGATACGCTGGAGCATTTAGTAAAAGGTGCTCAGCGCAGAAACGATAGCAGCAAGTTCCTGTTTATTCTTAACCAGATTGATACCTCCGCGCGTGAAGATAACCTGGAGGATATCGTGTCTTCCTGGCAGAAGTCATTGGTACAGAGCGGTCTGTCTTCTGGTAGTTTTTATGTGTTATTTAATGAAAAACTGGCGGTTCCGGTTGAGAATGAAGCTGTCTGGTCACGTTACCTGTCAAAACGGGCAGCTGACTATGCAGAAATTGAGGCACGTATTGCCAGTGTAAATACTGACCGGGTTTACCGTGTGGTGGGTGCTATGGAATCATTGTCTAACGATATTGAGCAGCAGGCAGTACCGATGTTGCAAAGTGCTTTAGGGCGCTGGCGTAAAGATACTTTAATCTGGGATGGTATTACACTGAGTGCGATTGTCGTTCTGATGGGTATGTTGAGCGTATGGCTGGACTGGTGGGATGGATTGACATTCAATGCACCCTGGATGGGAATGGTAACAGCTAGCCCATTAAACATGATTATTGCTGCTGTGGTGGTGGTATTGCTGCTTCTGATGCTGCACTACATTATTCGTGGCAAAGTAGCTAAATATATTGGTTCCGGATTGAGTAAGAATGAGTCATACGGTAACCCTGCCGCAGCATTTCATAAAAGCACACGCGGATGGCGGAGTATTTTCCAGAATAATCCTGCTGGCTGGGGTAGTGGGACACGTAAGCGTCTTGATGCGATTCGTGATGCAACCGATCACCTTGTGCAGCATTTGAATAATCGCTTTTCTAATCCTTCCGGACTTGAGACTGAAGCCGGATCTAAATAATTATGAAAGAATGAGCAAACAAAATGTTTATTTAATGCCAGCATACGTGCTGGCATTTTTGTGTCTGTTGATTTTAAACGGATGTAGCGAACCTGAGCCTGAAGCTATTAAGTTACAGGGCAAGACAATGGGCACTACCTGGAGTGCGGTGATACTTCCGCCAAAAGATAGTGAAACGGCGCTTCCGGATAATGTTACGTTGCAGGCAGGGTTGGATAATGTACTAAAAACTGTGAATGACCAGATGTCGACATGGCAGCAGGATTCGGAGTTATCTACTTTCAATCGTGATGAGCAGACAGACTGGTTTCCGGTTTCCGCACAATTGGCGGAAGTAACGCAAGCAGCACTGGTAGTTAGTCGTTTTAGCGAAGGACAGTACGATGTGACGGTCGGGCCGTTGGTGAATTTATGGGGCTTTGGTGCTGCTAAAAAAGCGACTCCTCCTGCTGTGCCGGAGCAGGATGTTATTGATGAGACATTGTTAAATGTCGGGTACACCAAATTAGCAGTGCGCCTCGATCCGCCTGCATTGAAAAAGCAGGTTAGCGGCGTTTATGTTGACCTGTCATCTATAGCCAAGGGCTATGGTGTTGACCAGTTAGCAACTTACCTGAATCAGTTTGGTGTGACTAATTATATGCTAGAGATTGGCGGTGAAATCCATGTTAAAGGGCGGAGTCCACGCGGTGATAATTGGCGGATTGCTGTGGAAAAGCCGGTTGATTTGGGCAGTACCATACAACAAGGTTTGAATTTGAAAGTAGGTGGTTTAGCGACTTCAGGGGATTACCGTAATTTCTTCAGTGCAGGCGGTAAGCGCTATTCTCATACGCTGAACCCTGTTACAGGTTATCCGGTGAAACATAGCCTCGCCTCTGTTTCGGTCATGGCAGAAAACACTATGTTGGCTGATGCTTATGCGACGATGTTGATGGCGATGGGTGAGGTAAAGGGAAAGGCTTTTGCGGTGGAAAAAGGTCTTGATGCCTATTTCATCTGGCGTACTGATGATGGTTTTGCAACCTTTGTAACGGATGGTTTTAAGCAGGCTTTAATACAGTGAGCCAGTTGATCTTGTTTAATAAACCGTTCGATGTGCTGTGTCAGTTTACTGATGGCGAAGGGCGCAAAACGTTGGCTGATTATATTAGTGTGCCAGGTGTTTACGCGGCGGGTCGTCTGGACAGAGACAGTGAGGGTTTGCTGCTATTGACTGATGATGGTCGCTTGCAGCATAAAATCGCTAATCCGAAACATAAGATGAGTAAAACTTATTGGGTTCAGGTAGAGGGTGTGCCGACTGATCAGGATTTGCAGGCCTTGCGCGAGGGTGTGATGTTGAAAGATGGTATGACCCGCCCGGCAGAAGCTGAATTAATGGAAGAACCTGCTATGCTTTGGGAACGGGTGCCGCCTATTCGGGTACGAAAAAGTATTCCTGACAGTTGGATTGAGTTGACTATTAAAGAAGGTAAAAACCGCCAGGTCAGACGCATGACCGCTGCGATTGGTTTTCCGACGTTACGCTTGGTTCGCTATCGGGTTGGCAGTTGGACGTTGGATGGTTTGAGCGTGGGGGAGTTCAAGCAGGATAGATAAAACAGGTCTGCGCGGATAAGCTTCCGGCCTGTGGAGCTCGCTGCGCTCAGACAGTCCTCAGCCTACATCTTATCCACACAGCCCTGTCTTTGCAGCCGGTTTGTTTTTCAACTTCTTTTCAGGCTTGCCCTGTCTGTTGTGCTGAGGTTTAATGCTCTACTCTTTTGCCGGTTGAGTGATCCATGCTAGTTTTTTCCAATCT
>CALHAO010000163.1 GCA_937931765.1 uncultured Thiotrichaceae bacterium | reverse complement strand
TTCCGGCTGAAAAAAGGCATCACGCAATTCCAGATTACCTTCAGCAATTTCCTCACCGCTCTCGTCTAAGCGCAACAAAGTAGGGGAAATCATCGAGTGACCAAAACGATAAGCGGCTGTAGCAAACGAACTGCTAATATTCGGATTAACATTAGCATCATAACCATCATATTCCGACAGCGTATCATCGCCGAGCAGCAGTGGCAGAAACTCGTTATAGGTGACCGCCTGCATTTCAGCCGTGACTATACGGCGAGCATCCTGATAAATCTCTTCATCACTCAAAGACGGATTTTCCTGCACCAACTCATCAGCTACCCGATTATGTTCCCGCACCCACAATGTATGCATTGATGTCAGGCCCGCATTTTCATTAGCGCGGACATCACCAGACATATAATGACCATCATCATTCTTTGGCATCATGCCCGATTCATTAACCGTCAGTTTGCCGCCTGAGAAATCACGTAAACGATCAGATGTTTCCTGATCAGAGCCATAAATATTTGAACCATCAATAAATGAGGTAATGTGATTGACCTGTTGATTTTGCCCATCAGCGCCGACTACTGTCTCACTGCGGGTAAAACCCATTTCAGCCGTTCCGGTATTAAACGGATCAAACCAAGGGTCTCCCTGTGGCACAGCAATATTGGCTTTATCACCATGAGATTCACCCGACAAGGTAATATCATGATCCAGGAATTGTCCCCACAGCCAGAACATATCACTCAGACCTTTACGATTTTCTGTTGATTCGGTCTGAGCAGACACCGTATTACTGATTTCACGGGCGCTACTAAGATTTACTTCAGTCGACCCGCCAATACCACGTGTTGTGTCTGACTCCAGCACCCTTTCATAATTCTGACCTGTTGAACCCAGCTCAGTATTTTGCTTATTATTACCCTGACCATCTATCGCATAATTTTCCGGTGCCTGTTCAGGTGTTTCATGACCACCCTGTAGCTGCGATAACTGGGACAATAATAACTGGATCAACTGGATAATTAGCTGAAGCACCGCTGTATTACCAAACAAGGTACTGTTTAGTGAATTGCCACCAAAAGAAGCGCCACCGAATGAGCCATGATTATGTGCGCCACCACTTCTCTCGAGTCCTGGTGCATCCTGATTCAGTCTGCCTTGATGCTGGGTATTGCGCTGAACATTCTGAATGAAATTAGTAGACATTGTGTCATCCCCATTAAATTTCTTAATTTAAGTTCTTAGTTAAGAAAGATAATCAGCGAAAATGACCGACACCACAACATTTGCCACATTAAACGCATTCCTTTTGTCGATAAAAGGAATGAATGGCATCACCACATCATTAAAGAATCATTTTATTACATCAAATAATTGCCAAAACCCAGTAAGGCAGCCCTTACTACCAGGAATTAACCAGCAGAAACAGCTACCACCGTCATAGGTATACTTGGATGCCCTAATGCCTTATTTTCATTAATTTTTTTAATTAGTGTCGGAGCATCCAAACCACATTCAAGCAACTGCTCCTCACGTTGTGCATGCTCTACGTAACGATCAGGAATACCAAAATTCAATACAGAAACTTCAAGCTGTTCAGATAACAAAAACTCATTAACTGCACTTCCCGCCCCGCCCAGCACAGCGTTATCTTCCAGCGTAACCAATAGCTCACACTGTTCAGCCATCTGCCGTAGCAACGCATGATCTAATGGCTTAACAAAGCGCATGTTTACCAAAGTGGCATCCAACTCATCCGCTACTTCCTGTGCTTCAGCCAATAAAGAGCCAAACAATAAAACTGCCATGCCAGACCGGCCTTCACGCAATATTTCTGCGCGACCCAGCGGAATTGCCGTCATTTCCGCTACCGGTAGAACACCGGTTCCTTTGCCACGCGGATAGCGCACAGCAGTTGGGCAATCCAGTTGAAAGGCGGTATACAACATCTGGCGACACTCATCTTCATGAGCCGGAGCCATAACCACCATATTAGGAATGCAACGCAAATAGGAAAGGTCATAATTGCCAGAATGCGTCGGGCCGTCAGCGCCCACCAAACCAGCACGATCTATGGCGAAAACAACCGGCAAATTCTGAATAGCAATATCATGGATCAATTGATCATACGCCCGCTGTAAAAACGTCGAGTAAATCGCCACCACCGGCTTCAAGCCCTCGCAGGCCATACCCGCAGCGACTGTTAACGCGTGCTGCTCGGCAATCGCCACATCAAAATAGCGTTCAGGATAAGCCTGTGAAAACGCTACCAAGCCAGAGCCTTCACGCATGGCTGGTGTAATACCCACCAAACGGTCATCCATAGCCGCCATATCGCATAACCACTGGCCAAATACATGTGTATATGTCGGTGTTGATTTTTTACCACTGGATACCAGGCCGGTATTCAGATTAAACGGCGAAACACCGTGGTACGTGCACGGATCATCCTCCGCTAACTCATAGCCCTTGCCTTTCTGAGTCACGACATGCAGCATGCGCGGCCCTTTAATCTGCGATAGGTTATTCAGTACACTGACCATTTCTTCGACATCATGACCATCAATCGGGCCAAAATAGTGAAAACCCATTTCCTCAAACAAAGTACCGGGCAGCACCATGCCTTTCATGTGTTCTTCAGTTAACTTGGCAAACTTAGACAGGGACTTGCTACTGGATAATACTTTCTTGCCACCTTCACGCATGCTGGAATACACACGACCAGATAATAAGCGGGTCAGGTATTTATGCAAAGCACCGACATTGGGGGAAATCGACATTTCGTTGTCATTCAGCACGACCAGTAGGTTCGCGTCCAAATCACCGGCATGATTCAATGCCTCATAGGCCATGCCCGCTGTCAACGCACCATCACCTATGACTGCAATCGCCTGATAATCTTCCTGCTTGTGACGGGCGGCCAGTGCCATACCCAGCGCAGCACTAATCGACGTACTGGAGTGCCCGACACCAAAGGTATCATATTCACTTTCCGCGCGTTTCGGGAAACCAGCCAGGCCGTCCTTTTGGCGGATAGTGTGCAATTCATCACGGCGGCCACTGAGGATTTTGTGAGTATAGGCCTGATGCCCAACATCCCAAACCAATTTATCCTTGGGTGTATTAAATACATAATGCAATGCAACGGTTAACTCAACCGTACCCAGGTTAGAGGAAAAATGGCCACCACCAGTAGAAACACTGCTCAGCAGAAAATCACGGATTTCATCACATAACGCAGGCAATGCTTCAGCATCCAGCTCCCGTAAATCTTTGGGTGATTGAATAGTGTCAAGCATCTGAACCTCCGGTCGCTCATTCATTGGAATAAATACGCGCACACTGCAATAGTAATAAGTTATTTTATATCAAGTATGAATTGCTAATTATGCAATACAGCTTGTTTGCCCGTTAATGCAAACGCTTGACAGTAAATTCGGCAATTTCCAACAATAAATCAGCATTCATTCCATCCAACGAGCGAACTGCCTCATCATGCAGAGTTTGTAATTTTTTCTTTGCAGCCGCAATACCTATTATTGATGGGTAGGTCGGCTTTCCGGCAGCAGCATCTGCACCATGCATCTTACCCAGCGTATCAGTATCACCCTCTACATCAAGAATGTCATCCTGTACCTGAAATGCCAGACCGATACACTTTGCGTAATGATCCAGCTTTGCCAGCTGGCTTTCATCAAGACTTGTCGAACAGTATGCCGCCAATAAGACACTAGCGCGAATCAGTGCGCCGGTTTTGTGGATATGCATATTTTCCAGCTCAATCTCCGTCAGCGATTGCCCCACCGCATCCAGATCAATTGCCTGCCCACCGACCATGCCCCGTGAACCAGCAGCCCGCCCCAGTTGTTGCACCATACGCAAACGCTGTGCAGGCGGCACATCCAGCTCAGTTGCAGAGGCTAATAATTGAAAAGCCTGAGCTTGCAGTGCATCACCCACCAGAATAGCAGTAGCTTCATCAAACTGACGATGGCAGGAAGGTTTGCCACGACGTAAATCATCATCATCCATTGCAGGCAAATCGTCATGCACCAAAGAGTAAGCATGAATCATTTCTACAGAAACGGCGGGAATGTCTAATATCGCAGGAGCAACACCCAATGCCTCGCCAGTAGCATATACCAGCAAAGGCCTGACACGCTTACCGCCTTCCAATACAGAATAGCGCATGGCCTCATGCAAACGCACCGGCATCACATTAGCGGCAGGTAAAACACGCTCCAGCGTGACATCAACCCGCTGTTGATAGGTGCGCAATGACTCACTAATGCCAGTCACTCAGCATCCCCGTCGATAAAGTCTTTTTCTTCACTATCAGCAGCCAGCAGTTTAACCCGATGCTCAGCTGCTTTCAGCTGATCCTGACACAAACGAGTCAATTGTACGCCACGCTCAAATTCACGCAGAGAATCTTCCAGCGACAATTCACCACTTTCCATGCGCTGTACCAAAGATTCCAGCTCAGCAATAGCACTTTCAAAATCCGGTTGTTGCTCAGACTCAGCTTTTACTGCGGCCTTACTAGGTTTAGCACTCACTCGGTTGTCTGTTCCGGGCGGATAGCATTATATTGTTCCATCTGCTCTGTAGTCGCTTTAGCCTGATACTGAGCTTTGAAGTCGTTATAACTCATGCCATAAATAACTTCACGCGCCTGATCATAATCCATTGTTTCGTCACGCTCATTGGCGGCACCCATGTACCACTTGGACATACAATTCCGGCAAAAACCTGCCAGATTCATCAGGTCAATATTCTGCACATCAGTACGCTTTTGAAAATGCACCACCATTTTACGCCATGCTGCTGCTTCAATCTCAATTCGGGTCTGTTCATCCATTATTAAAACTCCTCAGTTTTTTTAAATGCTATTGATTTAAAGTGACTTAAAATGCGCATAGCTTCAGACGAAACGGCACATTATCAGCAGCCTGCTTACCGCGATCAGCTAATAAGTCCATCTCAACAAAACGTAATGAGAAACGTTGTTTACCCGCACTAATTTCGGGATACAAACGTGCATTATCCGGCAATATAACCTGCAGCAACTGATAAGGCGCTTTTAGTGACAGCTGAAAAAAGCCAGCCTTGGCAACATGATCGTTTCCATCACAATAATTACGCACCAAATTCAATAAGTAGCTGGCAGCATCGGCTGTCTGCATGTATGGCCCACTCCAGCGCTGTAAATCTGCTTTACAGGCTGGCACCTCTTTTTCCAGCCAGAAGTTCAATAATGAAATATCAAAACCATTGATACCACCAGGCAATGAAGCTCTTTGGCGCAAGCTACTGAAAAACGTATGCGAACGTAAATGCTGACCCAAGGGGCCGCGTAACTGATAAAGAAGGTTACTGTGATCAGTGAGTTTTTCGAGCGTCGTATCCTGTTCACCCGTTTCAGCGATTACCCGTCTGACAGACTGGCTGGTGCGATCAATTTCTTTAATAACATCGCTTTTTAAGTCAATACGCGCAGAAAGGTTATAAAGTTCGAGCAGAAGTGTCAGAGCTGATAAAACATCAGTACGGCTATCAGAAGCCAGATGGTGGCGGAAGCGTTTGGCTAATAATTCCAACCGCATAAAAAGACGTATT
>CALHAO010000162.1 GCA_937931765.1 uncultured Thiotrichaceae bacterium | reverse complement strand
ACATAACCCAACGCCGGAACGCCCTGCTGTTCAGCGGACAACCGTGTCGCACCGAAATAACCACGATCGGATACATGGATGTGTTGAATAGATTCCACCTGCGGACGCAGTGCCTGCCACAACCCCATACCCTTAAAAATCAGGCTTGAACCATGTGATAAAGCAACAGAACGGTCATCATAACCAGGTTGCGAACGGCTTTTTTCAAACGCAAAGGCCTCCACCAAACCGACCTTCAAACCCAGAGGACGCAAGGCCACCGCCATACCCGCCCCCACCATACCGCCGCCCACAATCAACACATCAAACATTATGCACCCGCCATCAGGTTCTCAATATCAGCGATTTCTTTCACCACTTTATCCGTCAGCACCCGACAACCGTCTTCAGTCACCAGTACATCATCCTCAATACGAATACCGATATTCCACCATTTCTCATCAACATTATCAGCGGGAGAGATATACAAACCCGGCTCCACTGTCAGCACCATGCCTGGTTCCAAAACCCGCCACTCACCATCACGCTTATAGTCACCCACATCATGCACATCCAGACCTAACCAATGACCGGTTTTGTGCATAAAGAACTGCTTATAGGCCGCTTCAGCTTGTTTAGTTTCACCTTCAACTGGCGCAGGATCTTTCATTAACTCATCCACCTCACCTTCCAGCAAACCCAGCTCCACCAAACCGGCGACCAACACCCGCAAAGCAGCCTGATGCGGATCATCCCAGGTCTTACCAGGTTTCACCTGTGCAATCGCTGCCAGTTGCGCGTCCAATACCAACTGATAAAGCTGACGTTGTGGCTCACTAAACCGCCCATTCACCGGAAACGTGCGCGTAATATCCGAGGCATACGCATGGTGCTCACCACCGGCATCAATCAGTAATAAATCACCAGATTTCAGCTCACAACGGTTTTCAATGTAATGCAAAATACAGGCATTTTCACCGCCGCCGACAATCGACGTATAAGCAGGCTCCATACCTTTACGGCGGAAATCACCGATCAAACCCGCCTCAATTTCAAACTCAAACTTACCCGGCGCACAAGCCACCATCGCCTGGGTATGCGCATGCGCCGAGGTATCAGCCGCATACTGCATCATGGCGATTTCTTCATCAGACTTGAACAATCGCATGTCATGCACCACACCGTCCAGAGAAACTAACTTAGTCGGTGGCACAACACCCAGTCGCTTCTTCGCCTGTATTTGCTTCAGCCAACCAATCACCCGCTGATCCAATCGGGCATCACTACCAATTAGATAGTGAATTTCATCACGCCCACTGGTGAACTCCACCACCTTTTTATCCAGCTCAGACAATAGAAAGGCCTGATCCGCGCCGTATTGTTGAACCGCGCCTTCGGTTCCAGCACGAATCCCCGTCCAACGCTCAGCAGTCGGGTCTTTCTCCAGACAAAACAGCATGAACTCACCTTCCTCCCGCCCCGGAATAAACAACGCCACAGCATCCGGCTCATTAAACCCGGT
This sequence comes from uncultured Thiotrichaceae bacterium, assembly GCA_937931765.1. GTDB lineage: Bacteria > Pseudomonadota > Gammaproteobacteria > Thiotrichales > Thiotrichaceae > Thiolinea. The sequence goes on along the minus strand of CALHAO010000162.1, from coordinate 1,589 downwards.
CAGGTACAAAAAATCGCTGTGCTGACGAAATGGATACTCTGCGTCACTGTTACGGGTTTGTAGGCTAGCCGCCTGCACAATCGCCACCGCCTGATCACCTAATTGATCCAATAAACGGCGGCGGCGTGCTGCAAATTCCCGTGCAGAGATGGTAGGTACTGTTTGTGTTTCTGTCATGTGTTGTTACCTTATTAATTATTCTGTCAGTTCAATTTTTGGTATATCCTGCAATGGCTGCATTTCTTCATTCAGCAGCAGCATGCCCACCCGCAAAAATTCTACCAAATCCAATAATGCCTGCTCTGAAGCTTCTTCATCGCCCAGATCAAACTCACCGGATGCGCCAATCTGAATCACATCCTGTACCCATTCTTTTGAATCTTCGGGTAAGTCGCTCATGCTAGCCAGACCCGATAAAGCTAACCCAAATGCAAAACCCTGGCACCACTTTTGTAAAGCAAAAAGACGGTCTGACAAAGGGTCATTATCGCCCGGTAATAACAGCTCAAATTGTAAGTCACCGGAATTTAATTGCTCCCGGCTGACACCGTATAAATCAGCCAGTAACTTCATAGTTTCCTGGACATGAAAATCCATCGAATCACCCTTAATCAGGTGCGATTGCAGGGTATTTTGATCATAGTCATTATTAATACCTAAAACTGCACAATTTATCCCATGTACTTCTGCTGCGGAAAAATCAGCATCCAAACGCAATAATGCGTCCTCAAGCGCATAAAAATCAGGTAATTCACTATTCAAGGCATGATTCTCCGGTCAGTAAACGTGTATTATGAGGTGATTTTACAGTTTTAGCATCTTTTCCCCAAAGAGCAATGACAGTCAGCTTTTGCTCAAAATGATGTAAGATGACTTTCATGGAATAACCATTAGAGAATGTGCTTGATCTAACTATGGCATTATCAGAAGAAATTAACGCGCTGGAAAAGCGCCTGACCCAATTATTGGGTGTGATGGAAAACATGGCCTCAGCCAATGAAACGCTGCGCAATAATGAACAGGCATTGCGTGAAGAATGCGAGCAGTTACGTGAAAAAAACGCACAGGCTGGAACACAAATTGAAAATATCCTGAACAAACTCAAACAACCACCCGGCAAGGTAGAGAGTTGAAGAAATGAATGCAAAAAATGAACAGGCCGTAGCAATGAAAGTCAGTATTTTTGGCCGGGAATACCCTGTAGCCTGTCCATCAGGCGAAGAAAACGCCCTACTTCACTCCGCTAAGTTTGTTGATAACGAGATGCGTAAAGTACGTGAGAGCGGCAAAGTTATCGGCAGCGACCGTATTGCGGTGATGGTGTCACTGAATATTGCACATGAGTTGTTGATTTTGCGCCACCACCAGAATAATGGCATGCCAATAAATACCTCAGCAGCAAGTGTGGAAACTGACGATCAGAGTCGCGCACGCATCGATGCAATGAATCAACAGATTGATGCCAAGCTGGAACAATTTCAGCAGTATCTTCCTGAGTAATACTGTTACCTGCAAATACCACAGCTTCCCCCCCAATCTCTGCTGTCATTCAGTACATGGAGTTTTTATGAGCCATTCAGACTTTCCGG
>CALHAO010000161.1 GCA_937931765.1 uncultured Thiotrichaceae bacterium | reverse complement strand
ACCTCACTCCACATCCGCACCAAATTAGAATACACCGTACTCACTCCCGCTGTTTCTTCCGACTGCGGCTGCTTCTGCAACAAACCTTCCCGCGCCTGTGCCAGCTGATACAACAACTCACGCTGCTCAGGACTTTTCACCATGCTTTGCGCCCAAGTCACGGCTACCAAACGCACACCACTGCGAACTGCTTCGACCTTATGCCAACTGCCAGAAGGATAAACAATAGCATCACCTGCATTTCCCCTGATACGCTGCTCACCAAACGGTGTGCGGATAATCAGGTCACCACCCTCATAATCATCAGCATCATTTAAAAATACCGTGGTGGATATATCACTGCGGTAACGCCCCTGCATCGGCCCCATCACCGGATCATCCACATGAAACCCATAACCCATACCTGGCTGATACCGCGCATAAAAAGCCGTGGCCACTTTCAACGGCAATGCTGCCGATTGATACTCAGGATGCTGCACCAGTGCAGACATCACATTAGCATCCAAGCGCCTGCGTAACGGGCTATTCGGTGACAATTCCTCATTGTGCTTCACCTGCCCTGCTTCTTTACCTGCAGACAATTTCCCATCCACAAACTCAGCATTAGCCAATAAAGATTGTACTTCCTGCAAACGCACCTGATCCAACACCGCTTTAATATGAATTAACACACACCACTCCTTTCAGAAAACCGACAAACACCATTTTGACATAGTAGCTGATAGCAATAACCCCTACCAACAGGGCAATTCCCCTGAACCTGAGAATGCGCTAGGCTTGCAAGCTTGGCCATGAGAGGAAAAGCTATGCGATTAACAGTCAATGTAAACGATGTTGTTCAGGATATTGTCGTACCTGAAACTATGCTTGATGAAGCCAGTGAGTTTTTCGACAAGATGGATGCTGACATGAATAGCGGCTATCAAATGAGTCGTACCTGGGTTGCTAACCCGAATCAGCAACAGCGCTGCCAGATTGTGGGTGACCGGATACTTACCGCACTGTCCAACGGTAATCAGGAAATGGGCACCTTGATGGCAGCTTACATCCTGAAACGAACCCCTCAGGTACAGGCCATTTACTTCAATACTGAAGGCGATATGACAGAACATGAGATTATTACGGTAGGACAGGTGCGCTAACCAAAAATCTCCCCAAATCCACAGAAACTTGGCTACAATTGAGCAATATATAACCTTACCCCAATAGGGAAGAGTAGCCAGTCCCATGAAAATAGCCATATTAGCCGTGTTACCTCTTCTGCTTTCTCAGAACATTATCTCTGCAGAAATATCTCTGGAAAACACCTTAGAAAACCGTGAAGCACAGGCCGAACGCTACCTTGAAGTTAACTCAGCACGTGAAATTTTTCAGGATATTGCAGCACGTACTCAAAATGCCCTGCCTGAGAGTGAACGGGAATCTTTTCTCAATATGCTCACCAAGCATCTTGATTTAGAAGTACTAAACGACACCATGAGCCAATCACTCATCAAACACTTTACTGCCAAGGAAATAGCAGTACTAGCTGATTTTTACAGCCAGCCCGAAGCAAAATCAGCCATGAGCAAGATGGGAATTTATATGGCGGATATAATGCCTGTTGTACAAATGGAAATGATCAAAGCTCAGCAAAAGGCCATACAGAAGGACTAAATTTCACACTAAGTCTTAGGCACAGCATCATTTATTGCTGCTCTGATATAAAACCGCCTATGGGTAATGTTTTCTGGTATTTATTTCGGTTATTCTGTTGACTGTAAAGAAAGACTAGGAGGAAACGCATGAAACCACTCATTAATTCATCCCTTATTGCAATTTCACTATGGATACCTTCCGGGCTGGTTTTTGCGGAAAAAACACTTCCTGCCACCGCCGAGCAAACTCATGAAACCGAAGTTCACTATACACGTGAGGAGGTAGATCACGCTTTTGGCACTCAGGCCGGAGAACCACAGCATCCCGAACTGGCTATTGATACCGATGAAGTACCCAGTGTTGCCTTCAGTGCGGAAACCAGCACTGATCAACCGCTGAAATATTATGAAATTGCACCCTCCACCTATTTCTTTTATGGCAATATTGCTGAGGTAGATGAAAACAATCGTGGTTTTAACGGTAATGCCGGATTCGTAGTGACAGACGACAGCGTAGTAGTGATTGACTCACTGGGCAGCCCAAGGCTGGGTGAACGCATTCTGAGCACCATAAAAACCGTCACAGACAAACCAGTCAAATACCTGATTATTACCCATAATCATCCTGATCACGCCTATGGTGCCATTGCCATTAAAGAACAAAAGGGCGTCACCGTTGTCGGCCATGCAGGCACGATGGAATACATTGAGTCCGACCGGATTGATCACTCGGTTAATTACCGCAATACATTCATTAAAGAAGATATGCACGGCTTCAAGCCGGTTAAGCCCGACATTATGGTCGGTGGCGAACTGTACTCAAAACAAACGCTGGAAACCGGCGGCAAAACCTTTGATATTTATAATACCGGTTCACACCATTCTTTCGGTGACCTGATCGTGCATCAGAAAGAAGATAATATTGTCTGGATTTCGGACCTGGCATTTAATAACCGTGTCACCTTTATGGCCGATGGCAGCTCGGAAAAAGCCATTGATGCGCAAACCTGGCTACTGGAAACGTTTAAAGATGCCAAACTCATGGTACCCGGCCACGGTAGCGTACAGACAGCACCCTTCCCAATGGTTCGCAAAACACAAGATTATATGCAGCGATTGCGCAAAGATATGACTGATGCCATTGAGGATGAGCAAGACCTACAGGCCACCGTGGATAATACCCATTATGAAGATTGGGAGAAGATCAGGTTGTACCACCTGAATCACAAAAAGAATATCGACTTTGTCTATCGCGAGCTGGAATTGGACTTATTTTAAGCAGCCACAGAAGCAAAGGTGAACCAGTAATCATGAAAATTCATACGCAAAATGCGTTCGATCAACTACACTGATGTTTTGATAATAGTAAAATTATCATTTCTCACCCTTGCGTACAAAATGAGGAGTACCAATGAAAAACTTAACGACAAAAAAAATTGTTTTAACCATCGCCACTACGCTGGCATTGGGTATCGCTGCCAATGCCATGGCCAAGAACACACCTGAAGAAGATGCGATTGAATACCGCCAAGGTGCTTATAAGATGATCGGTCATCATTTTGGCCCGATGGCAGCGATGATAAAAGGCAAAATGGAGTTTGATGCTGAAGCTTTCACAAAGAATGCTCAAGCCGTTGCTGCACTGAGTCAATT
>CALHAO010000160.1 GCA_937931765.1 uncultured Thiotrichaceae bacterium | reverse complement strand
ACTGGTGATACGCCCACTGATTGCAATGGACAAAGAAGACATTATCAATATCGCAGAGCAAATCGGCAGTGCTGTGTTTGCTCAGCATATGATTGAATATTGTGGCGTGATCTCTAAAAAGCCCACTGTCTCCGCAGCTTTAAAATCACTGGAAGAAATTGAACTGGAAATGGGTGATGGTTGGTTCAATGACGCGATTGACAGTATGAATAATATTGCCGTGTCCGATATTATCCAAAATGCCAACGATAACCCACAGGTCGAATTAGTACAGACCGTAGACAAGCAAACCATCATCGATATTCGTGCCATTAAACAGCCTTTGGCACAAGCAGATTTGCATATTCCGTTTCATCAACTCAACCAGCAATTCAGCGCCTTGCCGCAGGACAAAGAATACCTGTTGTATTGCGATAAAGGTGTAATGAGCCAGCTACATGCAGCTTATTTGCATGAGCAAGGGTTCAGTAATGTGAAGGTCTATAGACCGGCTCACTAAGAACCCACACTAACGCACAACATGAACTGCACAGTTAGCATGACGCACAACGCGGGCAGCCGTTGAACCAAGGAAATAATCCTGCAAACCGGGACGGTGGGAAGCAACAATAATCAGGTCAACCCCGTTCTTTTCTGCATAATCTGTAATCGTCACTCCCGGAGGGCCGGATAACATTTTAGTTTTTGCGCCACTGATACTCCCAGCAAGCTCTGATAACTCAGCCTTATTTCTTTGCCTGTTTTCTTCAAGCACACCATCCGGTATATACTGACTGGCCGGGGCATAAATTGGCTCTGAAACATTCAGTAAAGTGATACTTCCGCCTTCACTTCTTAATACTTGTGCAGCCTGTAGTGCAGCATCGACATTAGCATTATGATCCAACGCTACCGGGACTAAAATATTCTGGTACATGGCACTCTCCTGATGGTTTATTTCAGGTTAGCACATTAGCAATTTAGTGAAATGACCTGCATCAAGTTACTGTTTAAAAAGTATTTATTCTTATTAGACCGGAAAAAGAAACTTCTGATGCAAGCCTTGTCGCAGAGTCAGATTAATAGGCTGGGTAATACTGGTACCTTCCACTACTGCATTTGCCTGATAAATAGCGGGTGGCAAATGAAATTGCGCCTGCTTTTTATTGGTGGAAGTCGCAACCACCCGGCCATTAGTACTCCTGACTTCAAAGTTCGCTATTAATGGCTGAAATGCGTTTTCAGTTAACGCTGATAAGCGTAAGCCGTACTTCACATCTGAGTCTGATGGTACTGATATTGAAGAATCATCCACCGGCGCAGTCGCGCCGCCTCTGAATTCCTGATTCATAGCATCCAGGTAAGAAACCGCATTTAACCGTTGTGATAACACCTGTTTCACCAGGTTATCAAACACACGCTTTTTGACATTGTTATGCCTCAGCTCACAGGAATGTGTAAAAAACGTCGCTGTCTGCCCGGCCTCATTGCGCTTTTTAATATAATTATAAGCAGCCGTGACTGATGACAATGGCATAACCGGTGTATTCATCGGGTCTGGCTGAGGTGCGGTTGTACAATGAATCCCCCGTGCATATTGAATACCAGGAAAAATAATACCATTTTGCGGCCCCGCCCCATGCCCATGATAAGAAAGCAACACAGGCTTTTCCCCGGTCACTTCCTCAATAATATAATTAAGAATATTGTGAACCTCGGCTTGTTCACGCTGAGTGTGACCTGCATGCAAAGGGTGCACGCCCAATGTCACCAGATGCGGGGCCAGCTGGTAAATCAGCCGCGCATTACTCTTATCTAATTCGTAATCATTAGCCGGACTGGTCACCTGCATAAAAACAGTCACCGGAATATTTTTATGCACTAAATAGCGTACCAGTTCATAGGTGCTGCACACCGAACCATTACCGGCATGGATATGATCCAGTGTAAACGACAACTTATCCAGATGAGGTGGGTTAGCAGCATGGCGATAGGGCTTTGCAACATTTGAGGGGCGATAAGTTAGCATAATGACCTCACAATCAATCTATTTTGACACTTAAATAACAAGGGGGTTATTTTTATAGCGTTATGAAATAAAGGTAGTACCTGCTTATAAAACTGTCAATAAACATTCTGCGCAATAACGTGCATGAAAAGATTTTACTTTCAAACATGAAGGTCTGCGACTTTCACGGTATATTCAAAGTGATGTTTATGTAAGAATCAGGTCAACACCGAGTACTTCACCATTAAAACAACACGAGATATGTTTATGGAAACCGTCAGCTTTACCGCAATGAAACATGGCACTAAAGCCGATTATGCAATGCTGGATGGGCTGGAAAAACCCTATCTGGCCGGTACGGCAAAACGTCTGATGCGTGAATTAGCTTCACAAGGAGAGGAAAGTCTTAGTGGCTATCAAGTAACCCGTCTTGAACATTCACTGCAATCAGCTACCCGTGCATGGCGGGATGGGGCTGAGAAGGACTGGGTGGTTGCTGCCTTGTTACATGACATCGGTGACGGACTCGCGCCGCAGAATCATGACCGTTTTGCTGCTGAAATTCTACGCCCGTTTATACGCGAGGAAATCACCTGGGTAGTAGCACATCACGGTGTCTTCCAAATGGTTTATTACGCACAGCATTATGAAGGCTGGAACCAATATGAACGTGAAAAGTATGCTGACAGCCCTTACTATCAAAGTGCGGTCGATTTCTGTGAACGCTGGGATCAAAACTGTTTTGACCCGGATTATGATAGCAAGCCACTGGAATTTTTCACCCCAATGGTAGAGGAAATATTTGCGCGTAAAGCCTATGACGAGGCGCATTTATATGCGGGTGAAGTGATTGGTTTGCCAGTGGTTCATATTAGCAGGCGGTGAAGTCCCCCACGTAGCATTTTCATAGGGGTGATCAGGCGGTCACCCAAAGTGCTTCAGCGTCCTCATCAGAAGTAGACACCAACGCATGCCCCATCTGGCAGTCATAATAAACATTATCACCCGCAAACAACTCAACTGGCTCATAAAACTCAGAATAAAACATCAAACTACCACTCAGCACATAGAGAAACTCTTCGCCATCATGCCGCACCCAATCTTTGTACTCATCATACGAACGCGCCCGCACCACCGTTTTAAACGGCACCATCTTTTTATGGGTTAACTGCGAAGCCAGTAATTCATGCTCATAGGTCGGTGTCGGACGTGGCGCGCCCTCACCCCGGCGGGTAATATCCCTGCGCCCCATACCCTTATTTTTCTTTTGTGGCTGTGCAAACAGCTGCGGAATATCGATACCCAACCCCTTCACCAATTTACTCATCGCGGTAAAGGTCGGGGAAATCTGTTCATTTTCGATTTTTGACAGCGTTGATCTGGCCAAACCAGTTAGCTTGCTGGCCTCATCTAAGGTCAGGTTCTGGCTAACCCTGATTTCCCGCACACGCTTGCCCAACTCCAGCGAATCAATCACTTCAGCATTTGCACTATTTGGTTCAGCCATAACATTCTCAGGTCAGACACAGAAAAGAAAAGTGTAACATCTACGGTGTCTACAACGTAGCCTTACCAAAGCAGTAGAAACGTTTAAGCAGCAGATAGCTGGCGTGTTGAAACAATCAC
>CALHAO010000159.1 GCA_937931765.1 uncultured Thiotrichaceae bacterium | reverse complement strand
AGCTCTTACCGCACCTTTAGCAAAGGTCATACGACTAGACGCTTTATGGGTAATTTCGATACGTTCACCTGTATCAGCGAACATCACGGTATGTTCACCAACAATATCACCAGCACGGATGGTCTGAAAACCAATGGTCTTACGATCCCGTTCACCAGTGTGACCTTCGCGCGCATAAACCGCACATTTTTTTAAATCACGCCCCAGTGCATCAGCAAGCACTTCACCCATAGCTAATGCCGTACCAGAAGGCGCATCCACTTTATGACGGTGATGCGCTTCAGTGACTTCAATATCTACCGAATCACCCAACACCCGTGCCGCCATATCCAATAGTTTAAGCGTCAGGTTCACACCCACACTCATATTAGCCGCAAATACTACGCCGATTTTCTCAGCTGCGGCCTGAATCGCCGCCTTACCTTCATCATCAAAACCCGTGGTGCCGATAATCATTTTTTTATTATTATCAACACACCACTGCAAATGCTCCAACGCCGGTTCCGGACGCGTGAAATCTATCAGCACATCAAAATCACCGGCAGCAGCAGCTAGTGAAGGCGCAATCATGACTTTATTCTCACCAACACCGGCCAAGGCACCAGAATCAACATCCAACAAAGGACTGTGTGGATGCTCAGTAGCAACCGTCACCTCAAGTGCGTCCTGTTCAGCACAAGCCTCAATCAGGGTTTTCCCCATGCGCCCGGAAGCACCCACGATTGCGATTCGTATTATCTCTGTCATACGCCTTCTCCTGCCCTTCTTCTTTATCAGTATTTATTCTTTAGTGTCTGTGAAAGCATGTTTCACATCATCAAAAAAACCTTTTGCCTTATCCAGCCAGCCATGTTCACGCGGGCTATGACGCTTACCACCTTCATCCATTGATTCATCCAACTCTGCCAATAGTTCGCGCTGGCGTTTGGTCAGATTAACCGGCGTTTCAACCACTACTGTGCAAATCAGGTCACCCACACTGGCACTACGTACGGATTTAACACCCTTGTTGCGCAGACGGAATTTTTTGCCGCTCTGGGTTTCAGCCGGAACTTTCAAAGTCACTTTGCCTTCCAGCGTCGGCACTTCAATGTCACCACCCAAAGTTGCGGTCGTGAAACGCAAAGGCACATCAGCGTATAAGTTATCACCATCACGGGTAAATAAATCATGCGCCTTAACATGAACCTGTACATACAGATCACCAGCAGGCCCACCATTCAATCCGGCTTCGCCTTCATTACCTAAACGGATTCGATCACCAGTATCCACACCCATAGGAATGCGCACAGACAATGTCTTCTGCTCTTCTACCCTGCCCTGACCCTGGCATTCAGTACAAGGGTCGGAAATGACTTTACCCTGACCATGACACTGTGGACATGTTTGCTGAACCGAGAAGAACCCCTGTTGAATACGTACCTGCCCCTGACCATGACAGGTCTGGCAGGATTCGGGTTGGGAGCCTTTTTTCGCGCCAGAGCCATTACAAGGCTCACAGCTTTGCATCGATGGCACACGAATATCAACTTCAGTACCAAATACAGCATCTTCCAGCGATAACTCAAGATTATATTGCAGGTCACTGCCGCGATACGCCCGGTTGCCACCTCCGCCGCCGCGACGTCCACCGCCGCCACTACCACCGAAAATATCACCGAAAATATCTTCAAAAATATCACCAAAGCCCTGGCCACCCGGCCCACCGCCGCCACCTGCTGATTTTTCCACGCCAGCATGACCAAACTGATCGTAAGCAGCACGTTTATTGGCATCACTCAGCACTTCGTAGGCTTCTCTGGCTTCTTTAAATTTGCCTTCGGCCTCTGCATCATCCGGATTCCGATCAGGATGATATTTCATAGCTAAACGACGGAAAGACTTTTTCAGATCAGCTTCACTGGCGTTTTTCTCAGCGCCAAGAATTTCGTAGAAATCCCGTTTGGACATAATCGGTATACCCTGATAATACTTGTAATAGTTAATAGTTCCGGCGAAAACCGCCTAAAAAGAACAGATAGTAAAACGAAGACAGGCGCGGGGGTTTTAAGACCGCCGCGCCTGAATTTATAAACTGCGGAGCAGCCTACTTCTTCTTATCGTTATCAACTTCTTCGAACTCAGCATCAACGATGTCATCATCTTCAGGCTTAGCAGCGCCTTCAGCACCGGTTGCGCCAGCAGCACCTGCCGCCGCAGCAGCTTCAGGCCCGGCACCTGCTGCGCCAGCCATTTTCTGCATCAACTGACCAGACGCTTCACCTAATGCTTCGCTCTTACGCTCGATAATGTCCTTGTTGTCACCTTTGACTGCGTCTTTCAACTCACTCATCAGGTTTTCAAGGTTAGCACGGTCAGCACTATCAACTTTATCACCGTATTCTTTCAGTGACTTCTCAGTGCCGTGGATCAACGACTCAGCCTGATTACGGGTATCCACCAGTTCACGCTGTTTCTTATCGTCTTCAGCATGCGCTTCAGCATCCTGTACCATACGTTCAACTTCATCATCAGACAAACCAGAAGAAGCCTTAATCACGATAGACTGCTCTTTACCAGTAGCTTTATCTTTCGCCGATACATTCAAGATACCGTTAGCATCAATATCAAATGTTACTTCGATTTGTGGCATACCACGTGGTGCAGGTGGAATATCCTGCAAGTCAAAACGACCCAGTGACTTATTGTCACGTGCCATTTCGCGCTCACCCTGTAACACATGTACCGTTACCGCAGTCTGGTTATCATCTGCTGTTGAGAACGTCTGTGACTCTTTTGTTGGGATCGTGCTGTTCTTATTGATCAGCTTGGTGGATACACCACCCATAGTTTCGATACCCAGTGACAAAGGCGTTACGTCCAACAACAA
>CALHAO010000158.1 GCA_937931765.1 uncultured Thiotrichaceae bacterium | reverse complement strand
CAGCAGTTCGGTTTCAAACGGAACGCCAATTTCTTCCAGGGCGATGGTCGGCACGCGGGCACAAGTACCCGGCGCGACAAAAAGTTTTAGCTCATGCAAAATGGATTCCTCAGATCGCAACAAACTCAACATTAAGCTTACCCGCCTCACCAAAACTCACGGTCGAAGTGGCACCTACCACCGTCTCATGTACACCGGTAATGGCTCCCGAACAAATAAACTCCCCGGCCTTCAGGGTGATTCCACGCTGCGCAGCACAGTCAATAATATAAGCCAACGCTGCCATTTGACCATTCAACACATTATTCGCTGGCGCAGCATTGATTAATGCGCCATTGATGAACACCTGGGTTTTGATACCGGCTAATTTTGACTGCCAGTTTTCAATCGGCGCACCCACGATCATGCCGTTGTTGTTGCCAAAATCACTGATGATTGCAGCGGGGCCGTAGTCGTTAAGATCAGGTACCGGACTGCTGGCGATTTCAATGCCCGCATAGGCGGCTTTGACATATTGCTCCACGCCATCAGCGGTATTGACGCTACCGGGCGCAATGTCCTCAGCCAGCTCCAGAATCAACTCCGCTTCAACCGCAATAAAGCCGCCGTCAAACACAGGCATAGCGATTTTTTCATCGTGATCATGCGCTTTGCCAACGATGTGGCTCAGGCTTTTAAAAACCGGGGCCATTAAACGATCTACTTGCATTGCTGCGCGTAATTCAGGTGGCACCATGCCGATTTTCCAACCCACGATTTCCTCGGTAGACGCTTTAAGTGACAGATCCTGTATGGCATATCCGTCTTCCAATGTGGCCGGAACAGAGCCGGGGTATTTATTGAGCGTTCGACCTGTGTTGCGGGCTGCTACTAAGGTTGCGGACAGTTGATGAATTTCGTCGTTGGTTAATAATGGTGTCGTGCTGGACATAATTTTCCTTTTCATACACGTTATGGATGGACTGGAATATACCCCATAGCCATTGATATTTTCAGCCCGGTTTCTTTTAGTTTTTCCAGTACCTCACCTTCCAGCGTTTCTTGGGAGGTGTTGGAAACCAGGGTGGAAGCACTAATGGCGGCGATGCATCGGGAGTGTAAATTGAGAATCGGCACGGCAACACATTGCAGGCCAAGCCCGTTTTCCTGAAGATCCAATCCGTAGCCCCGGTTTTTGGTCAGTGCCAGCTCTTTCTCAAACGCAGTGGTGTCTGTCAATGTGTGTTGAGTGATAGGAAGTAGTTGAATGTTATGCAGGATGTTATCCAGGGCGGCACCTTCCAAATTCGATAACAGCACCTTGCCACTTGCGGTTGAATGGACGTTGGTACGCATGCCAATGAACGATGAACATTGTAGAGAGCCGGGCGGGCGCTGAACGTCTACTTTGTCAACATAGACAGCCTGATTGTGGTCGAGCACCAGCATGTGAACGGTTTCATTGAGCTGCTTGCTAAGTTGTTCAAGAAACAAATGCCCTCGTTCACGTACGTCGAGTCTTTGTAGGTAAGCCTGCCCGACACGGACAAGGTTTAACCCAATATCGTACTTTCGGGATTCCGGATTCTGCTGTAGATAACCAAACTCTTTCAGTGTTTTGATGTGGTGGTGTAATGACGATTTATTCAGTCCCACCACCTCAGATATTTCTTTAATACTGAGTGGTTTTCTTGCCGATTGAATCGCTTCAAAGACCGATATGGCTTTGCCAATTGTGTTTAACTTTGTATTTTTTTCTTCCATGTCGTTTCATAATACGAAACACCTGATGGTGTCAAGAAATGATCTCCCTAATTTTCAGTTGACAAGTCCCATCTACGGATATATTTTTACAGCATCGTACAATAATACGCAACATCGTTTCATTATACGAAATATGATAGATTGTTACTGTTAAAGTCGTGGACTTTCATGCTTGGAGTGAAATCTTTTCATGTACGTCACTTAAATCTACAATCCTTGGAGGAATTATGATTAAGAAGAAGCTTTCTTTACTACTAGCTGGTGCATTAGTGTGCCTGTCTGCCAACGCCAATGCTGCAGAAAACTGGCGGGCCTGGAACATCCATAATGATGGTCACCCGAATACCGCTGCGATGGATAAGTTCGCGGAACTCGTAGGTGAGGCCACCAAAGGTGAAATCAAATTGGAAGTGTTCCACGGCGGCGTGCTGGGTTCTCAGCCGGATGCTTTGGAGCAGGTTCGCCTTGGTGCAATTGAAATCGGTAACTTCAACTTAGGCCCGATAGGCCCAATGGTTAAAGAAGCTAACCTTGTTTCACTGCCTTTCATTTTCAAAAGCGTGCCACACATGTTCCGCGTTTTGGAAGGCGAAGCTGGCGAAACTATTGCAAAGGCAATGGCTGATGCTGGTATTAAGCCGCTGGCGTGGGTTGATGCAGGGGCACGGTCTTTTTACAGCCAGAAAGCAATAAATACACCTGCTGACGTTGAAGGCCTGAAGATTCGTGTCATGAACAACGATCTGTTCGTGGGCATGGTTGAATCAATGGGTGGAAACGCAACTCCCATGGCATTCGCAGAGGTTTACCAATCTCTGAAAACCGGTGTTGTAGATGGCGCTGAAAACAACCCACCATCGTACGAGTCGGTCAACCACTATGAAGTTGCCCAGTTCTACTCACTGACCGAGCACCTGATCATTCCTGAGTGCCTGTGCATGAGCAAGGTTTCATG
>CALHAO010000157.1 GCA_937931765.1 uncultured Thiotrichaceae bacterium | reverse complement strand
AAATGGCCCACCCTCAGACTCTGAGTCAGGTATTCCGCCTTTGATGGCTGCTTTCGTTGTGTCAGGAATTTCGGTGAATGCTGCGTAAATGGCACCATCAGGCAAGCGCCGGGTATCATGGTGCTGATAAGGATCTTCATGCCGCCAAACAAGTTCACCAGCTGGGGTGTATTCGCTCATGCGCCCGCTGACCGTCAAAGCGACTCCCTTGCGGTTTTCGCAGCGCTCATTGGTGAAGAGATTGCCATTGGGTAGCAGGTAGCACCAATTAGTCATGCCACCCGTAGTTTTCCACTCATGGGCGACTTCACCATCAGGATTGAGAAGAATCGCGCGATCCCCAACTGCTGGACAAATTAACACATAACCCGGTGTTGATTGCTTTGGGTCATCAAACAGTAAACCAGTATTGCGAATACGCACCTAAAATCCCCTCTTTTTGTTAAAGATCCAACACCAGCGTTTTAGATTTAGACCGTGAGCAACACACCGCCACTCGCTTGTTTGATGCTTTTTCAAGATCCGTTTGTACAAAGTCGCGATGATCAGGCACGCCATCTAATACTGGCGTTAAGCAAGTACCACACACGCCCGATTGGCAAGACACTGGCACGTTAATACCATTCTCAGTCAACTTATCGGTGATGGTCTCGCCAGGCGCAACTTCAAAGGTCTTTCCGGATTTCTGCGCAACCACGACAAAGGATGCACCATCCGTATTCACCTCAGCACCAAAACGTTCTAAATGCGTACACTCAGATGGCCAGCCATTGTTCTGTGCGGCATCAACCACAAAGTCCATAAAACCATTTGGCCCGCAGACATAAAGATGTCGATCATCTGCTGTGTGCTGTAACACCGCATTAATATCAAGTGCCTGCTCTTTTGGCCCACTATCGATATGCAGCTGTACTTTGTCGCCAAACCGATCCATCTCAGCTTGGAAAGCCAAACGATCAGAAGTGCGCCCACAATAATGCAACTCCCATGACGCACCGCTCGCCTCAAGCGCATAGGCCATATTCAACATCGGTGTCACACCAATCCCGCCAGCAAACAGTATGCTGTGCGCGGCCTGTTGAACCGGAAAGTTATTACGTGGGTGAGCAATACGTATTTGCTGACCTTCTTTAAAAGCCGCATGAATGGCTGAAGAACCACCACGAGAGTTCGGATCAAGCAGAATACCCAGCCGGTATTTTGAACGATCGGAAGGGTCACCGGTCAGTGAATATTGACGGACTAAGCCGGACTTCACGAACACATCAATATGCGCCCCCGCCTCATAAGCAGGCAATGGCGAACCGTCAGCTGACTTAAGTTCCAAGCTGATCACATCAGTCGCCGCGTCTTTACGATTGCTGATGACGACATCCAGCCAAGGATTCTCTTGCACCACCTGTTGGGTTGAATCTTCCAGTACATCATTGGCTAAATGCACTTTGACAGGCATGTTGGCGTAAGCGCGAATGGTATTGTTCATCGCCACCGTTGGCTCGCCTAATAGCTCAAAACGATCAACACGCCGCCGCAATGCTTCTAGCAATAAAATCATTTCACGTCGCGCCAAGTGCATGCCCATGCACATGTGAACACCCTGACCAAAACCCACATGATCATGCACATCGCGGGTCACATCAAACTGATCAGGGTTGGCAAATTTTCGCTCGTCGCGATTGGCGGAAGCGTAGACCACAATGATGCGTTTGCCTTGTGGGATGATATGCCCTGACAGCTCAATATCTTCAACGGCATAACGGGTAAAAGCGCGGATAGGCGTCGCTAATCTCACCGCTTCTTCAACCGCATTGGGAATCAGTGATGCATCGGCACGGAGCTTCTGCCATTGTTCCGGGTTGTCTGCCAACAACTTAACGATCTGTCCAATCGTTGAAATCGTAGTGTCTAGTGATGGATTGATATAGTCCCGCATCAACTGTGCGCATAGCTCGTAGGATAGGCCACGCTCTGAGCCCACCTCAAAAATACGTTTCGCCCAGCCACCGTCTTTTAGTTTTTCTGGTTTGCCGTACTCCAGCAGGAAATCCCTGAGGTCTTTGAGATCAATGAAGGCTTGCTCTGTCCGTGCATTCTTTGTACCAAACAGATTGAAAGCAGCACTCGCCCATTTAAGCATTTGGGTAGAGTCCGCCCCCTGAGGCAATCCCACCAACTCGGCAACAATCGTCACCGGCAGGTATTGCGCCAGATCAGCGACTGCATCAAATTCACCACGTGCGCATAGCGTTTCAATCAACTGATCAGCCGCTGCTTTTAAACGTGGTTCGATTTCTACCAGTGCGCCGGGTAACAATGGTTCAGAGGTCACCGCACGTGTTTTATCATGCATCGGTGGATCAGAATTCAGCGTTGATCCCACCAGAATATCGTTTACTTCGGGAATGGGTGATACGCCCTTGGAAGAGACAAAGAGCAGGGGTTGCAGTAAAACCTCACTGACTTCCTTGTAACGTGCCACCAGATAGAGGTCATCTTTTTCCATGTAGACCACCGCCCCCAACTCACGTAACTCAGCATAAACGGGATAGGGGTCTTGGATCACCGCATCGGAGTAGAAGTCGATGTTTGATACTGGAATAGTCATTGCTTGTACTGCTCTGCAAACGCCGCCGCACCCATGCCACCATCAACCTGAATATCAATGCCATTCACCCAGCTATTTTGTGCATCAGCCGCAAACAACATCACCCGTGAGATTTCTTCAATCGTACCGGGGCGACCGACCTTTTTCAGATTCTCAGCCATTTTGTCACCGAACGCCTTGGCAAAGTCATCCAAAATCCCCGTTGCAACCGCCGCAGGGCTAATAGACACCACCCGAATACGTCGCGCCAGCAAACGCGCAGCCAGTAGCTTCGTCCACACAATCAACGCTTCTTTCGTCAGGTTATAAGCACGAATATGATTGATGTTCTGATCATCACACCAGCTATCAACCTGATCCCAATCCTGCAACGCCAGCAGCGCTTTCACCTGCGGCATATTATCCTGCCAAAACTGACCGGCTTTTGATGCGAGATTTACAATCACGCCACCTTCATTCATTTGCGGCAGCACTTGTTCAGTCACGTACTGTATCCCTACCCAATTCACCACAATAATGCTCTGCGTTAAACCTTCACGCGGCGGTAGTCCGGCGATATTCAGCAAGCCGTCAATATTACCTTCTAGCTGCTGCAAACCTGTATCAACAGTCGCTTTATCTGTCAGATCCACTTCGATGTATTGGCTCACTTCAAACTCAGGTTTCATGCGATCCATCAGCACCACTTCATGACCTGCTGCTATTAGTTGTTCACAGGTATGACGGCCAATGCCAGTTGCACCACCGCAAGCCAGGTATCTTAATATTGACATCGTGTTTCCTCTTAAATTATATTTTCAACGTAACCGTAGACACATCACTAAAGAACTCCAGACTTTCCCTGCCACCCTGTGTACCCACGCCTGACAATCCATGTCCACTAAACGGCGCACGTAAGTCCCGCAACTGCCAGCTGTTTAGCCAGATCAAGCCACTCTTCATTTGTGAAGCAACACGATGGCCACAGGAAATATCCTGAGTCCAAATCGTTGAAGTGAGTCCGTAAGCGGTATTGGTGGCCATGTGGACTGCCTCATCTTCCTCATCAAACGGCTGGATATGCGTCACTGGCCCGAACACCTCATTTCTCACAAACGATGCGCTTTCAGGCAAGCCGGTAATAATCGTCGGTTGAATAAAAGCTCCGCCGTCTCGCTCATCACCAAATTCTGGAATTTCTCCGCCGTAGACAACCTGTCCGCCCTCATCACGCGCGCTTTCAATCGCCGTGATTACCTTTTCGCGATGATTATGTGAGACCAATGGCCCCATTTGCACGCCCGTTTCAAACGGCCCGCCAATTTTAATAGCGCTGGCGACACCTGCTAAGCGTTCGACAAATTCTTCATAAATCGGGCGCTGCACATACAGGCGTTCAGTAGACAAACAAATCTGACCGGTGTTTGAGAAGCAGGACATGCTGCTGCCGGGGAATACGGCATCGAGATTCGCATCAGCAAAGATAATCGCCGGATTTTTGCCACCCAGCTCTAACGACACATCACGTAAACCAGTCGCCGCAGCACGCATAATCACTGCACCAGTCGTAGATTCACCGGTAAAGCTGTAC
Organism: uncultured Thiotrichaceae bacterium; assembly: GCA_937931765.1. Lineage (GTDB taxonomy): Bacteria > Pseudomonadota > Gammaproteobacteria > Thiotrichales > Thiotrichaceae > Thiolinea. The sequence continues at coordinate 1,188 of CALHAO010000157.1, read as the reverse complement.
GCCATGACGCTTTTGTTTTCAGTAAGGTATTCGCCCGCCGACTCACGACCAAAGCCATGCACCACATTGTAAACACCATCCGGCACGCCGACGCTCTTCATTACTTCAGCCAATAAGGTGGCGGATTGCGGCGTAACTTCAGAGGGTTTAGCGACAATGGTATTGCCCGCTGCCATCGCCGGAGCGACTTTAAACGCCAGTAGTAACATCGGTACATTCCACGGCGCAATCGCACCGATTACACCTTTAGGGCGGTGGTAGGTATAAGCGAGTGCTCTGCCACCATCGGGCGTGTCAAAATTATAAGCCTGATCCAGATGCTCGCGTGCCTGATCGGCATACATGCGGAATAAAAACGCCGCGCGACCAATGAAAATAGTCCGTGCCATCGCTTCCGGCACGCCGACATCTTCACATTCCACGGCGACAAAATCATCCATACGGCGCTCTATTTCATCGGCAATTTTATACAGCAGCTGACAACGTTGCGCTAAGGGCATTTTACCCCAAGGGCCGGACATCGCCGCGTCGGCAGCCGCCACTGCCTGATCTACTGTAGCGCGGTCTGCTTCATGAATAAGCGCAACCGGCTTGCCAGTGACCGGGCTGATTTTTTCAAACGTATTACCCGTTGTAACCGACTGACCGTTGATGAAATTGGCGACTTGTTTCATGAAACACCTCGTAGTTGTTTGGCGTGGACTGGCTAACCATTGCGTTCAGTAAAGCATGTACGATAGTTAGCGGTCTAATGCGTAATGCTATAAACGGTATGAGTTTTTAATGCTTATTGGTCGACAAAACCAGGAAGTGTGGTAGCGTTAGCAGTCCATAATGCCTTAGGCATGCTGCGAGTGACACAAACTTATGACACCCACTATTTTACTCTCAGACCTTAGCCTTAAATCGCTCAAATCAGTATTGGTTGTTGCTGATACTAACAATGTGACGCGTGCTGCTGAACAACTGAGCCGCTCACAAACAGCAATCAGTAAAGCGATTCAGGGCGTAGAGCAGAAAATCGGTCAGCCGTTATTTGATCGATCGCCCACCGGAATGAGCCTCACCCCGGCAGGAGAAATGCTGGTGGTGGGGATTAAAGAGGCGATGCAACAGCTTCAGAGCGCTGCCGATGCCTATTGTCAATTAGTCGTTGATGATGCATCGGTTAAAACCAATCCGGTGTTT
>CALHAO010000156.1 GCA_937931765.1 uncultured Thiotrichaceae bacterium | reverse complement strand
CAGTGGCTTGTTGGTCGAGCCATTGAACAATGGCAGTATCAGGCCGGGGGCGCATCAGCTCTGAAATAACATTAGTGTCGATAATAATCACTCGTCAAAACTCACCGGTTCGTATACTTCTCGTTTGGGCAGTTCCAGTTCAATACCTTTTTCCCCAAAATAGGCCTTAGCCAGTGAACCTGGTTTTGCAGGAGGCATGACTCCCTGACGTAAAATACGCCTGACTTCTTCTTCCATCGATACCTGATGATATGCAGCACGCACACGCAGGCGTTGTAAGGTTTGATCTTCCAGTTGACGAATACTTAAGCTAGGCATGTGGGAATCCTCTGGTTGCTTTCATATGAAAGCACTGTAATCGTTTGATGTCATTCTGACAATTAGTGGGCGTCTTGTTCAACCTCGCATAAACCCCAAGTCAGTCACCGGAAAATTAACCAACATCGGCAACACCGCAGGCAACTGCGCCTCCGACACCCCAAACCACTTACACAAAGTAGCCGCATATTGCTCCGTAGCAATCTCCGGCAACAAACGCCCTTTTTTGACCATATTCGCCCCATTCAGCGCCAGATCCGGCATAGTGCCGTATATATCCCCGCCTTTTACCGCACCACCCAATACCAAATGGTGCCCACCCCAACCATGATCAGTACCGTCTTCATTAGCACTAATAGTGCGCCCGAAATCAGAGGCAGTGAAGGTGGTGACCGAGTCGCTGAGTCCGTAATATTCGAGTGCAGTGATGAAGGCGTTAAGTGATGAATTGAGTGAACCATATAAGGCGGTGTGATCTTCCAGTTGATCATTGTGCGTGTCATAACCGCCTTGCGTTACATAAAACGTCATGCGGGGTAATTGCAGGTCGCTGAGTTGCTGGTTGGCGATAATCATTTGTGCGGTGATACGCAAGCTGCTGGATAATTTATCATCCGTATCAAAACCAAATTCACTTAATGATGGTAGGTCGAGCAGTATGTCATTGATCGCCTCGCCTAAGTGAACGGCGTTTTTTTGCGCCCGGCCATGTATGTCTGCGTAAACATTATTGTGTTCACTCAGCCCCAGTAATTGACTGAAGGCTTTGCGCTCATCGGAGCCGGGGGATATGCCATATTGCGGTGTCGCGCCGCTGGGTTGCAGGCGATAGAAACCGTTTTGTGTGCCTGACTGCCAGAAGTTAGAGCCTGAAATGGACAGCGAGGGCGGTATTAAGCGTCCACTGGGCAGGGTGAACTGGTCAATCATCCGCCCGGCCCAGCCACTGCTTATGGCGCTGGTGAGTGGTGTGGCGGATTGCCAGATATTCTGCTGAGTCGAATGAGAAAACAGATACGGCGGTAATGAGGCACTGTTATCGTCCACCGCCTCTTTGGTCGTGGGTTCGAGTAAGGTGCCGACATTGGCGATAACCGCTGCTTTGTTCTGGCCGAATAAACGTTGTATATCGGTGAGTTGCGGGTGAAGACCGAAGTCGCCCTGATTCGCTGTGTGCGGTGTGATTGGCAGCAAGTCATCAACCGGTAGTGCAACCGTAGGCCGGGTTTCCGCATAAGTTTGATATTCAGCATCACTGCGCGGTATCACCATATTGGCGCTATCATTGCCACCCAGCTGCATAATGCAAACCATCGCTTTGAAGTCGCTGGGTGTGTTGGTTCCGGCGGCTTGTGCGGCGGAAAATAATGGCCCGGCGAAACTGCTGCCCGCGCTGAGGCTCATCAGGTATTGTAAAAATAAACGACGATTCATAATGATTCCTTAACGCTGAATAGCTTGTTGAGACGATCCCATAATCAGGAACAATAAACGCCCGACCAGTTTTTTGGCGTCATACCGGCCCTGGCGTTTCTCCACATAGCGCAGCAGCACCGCTTTCATCGCAGGCGACATACTGCCGCTCATCAGTAACAGGTTGTAACGTTCAAGGAGGGCTTCAGGGTCGCTGAGTATTAAAACGCTATCCTGCTCAAGATCCACCACGATTTCATTCGGATGGTCTGCCGGTGTTTTGTTCCAGACTCCGGCAGCGCTCAGCAGGTAGTTACGCGAGCGGGTGAGCTGATCTTCGGTGGCAATCTGCATTTCGGGGGCCATGAGATCCTGATCACCTTCCGGCTGATAATCCGGGCGGAAAAAGTTAAATACGGAAGGCGATTCATAAGCGGCCTGATTGAGGTGGTAGTTCGGTGAAAAGCGGTAGTTGACGGCTTGTTGCCCACCGAGCGCCCGCCAGAAAGCCATTTGTCGTATCAGTGGTTCTTTTAATTTACCGAAACGTTTTGGCAAGGTTCGATGACCATAACGTGCCTCCTGATCCAGTAACAGAGCTTTTACTACCGCGCCAAGGTCGCCGCGTATCCCTGAACCATTATCTTCAAATACCTTGCTGATGCGTTCGACGTAAGCCGGAGTCGGGTTGCTGGTGACGAAGCGTTGTATCAGTTGTTTGCTGATAAACGGTGCCACATTCGGATGATTAAACAGCACGTCCAGTGCCTGTGCCAGCTCTGTTTCCATCGACGCCGCATTAATAATATGACTGCCGATGATTTTTTTATCACCGCTCTGATGGTAATCAGGCCAGCCGACCATCGGTGAAACAAAGTCATTATTGTTCTGCCAGAATTTCTCCACACCGGCAAACGTCCAGCCGGTAAACACAGCGGCCAGACCTTCAATATCTTCCTGTGTATAGGTCGGAATAGTGGAGCCGTTATCATCCAGCTTGGGCGTGCCATCCAGATTCAATTGATGCAGGCCGATGGTGAAGAGCTGCATGACTTCGCGGGCAAAATTCTCATCGGGGTGGATATTGCGATCCGGATCAGCTTTCCTGTTTTTGAGCATGTTCAGGTAACGCCCCATTACGGGGTTTAACGTCACAGCTTCCAGCAGATCGCGGAAGTTACCAAAGGCATAGTCGGCCAATAGATCATTGTAATTACCGATAGCGGCTCTGGCATTAGACAGGCCACTACCACGGATAGAAACCACCATGATCTGACTGAGTGCGTTAGCCATGCGCTGGCGTAGCTGATCCGGGGCATATAATGTCTGCGCCCGCCAGATACCGTGAAATTCACTCCAGGAGGTGTTGTCTTTGTCTGCCGCTTCAAGAAAAGCGAGATGGGCGTCATAGTGGCGGGTGGTGGGCAGTGTTTGCTGTTGATCAATCCAGGCCTCATAACTACCCAGCTCATTCAACTCAGCGAT
>CALHAO010000155.1 GCA_937931765.1 uncultured Thiotrichaceae bacterium | reverse complement strand
ACCGGCTGGCACATCGTCCACACTGATCAGGCGGAACTCCTTACCCTGTTCCAGTGCGGCATCAATATAATGCAGCCCTTCCTTCATTTAACTCGTCACCACCACCGGTGCCTAAGATAGCGCAGCCGGGCCAGTGCGGGGGTTGTGGCGCATATGGCCATGACCAAAGCTCTACAAAATACACTGCCCCAACGCACTCTGAATCAATGACACTGCCCGTTCTGCCGACACATTTTTGTCATCCAGGAACGGGTTTAGCTCCACCACATCCATCGCCAACACAGCTTCACTTTCCGCACATAATTCCAGCAACAAATGCGTCTCACGGTAATTAACCCCGCCCATCACCGTGGTTCCCGTGCCCGGAATCACCGACGGATCACAGCCATCCAGATCAAAGCTCAGGTGAAAGCCAACCGTGTTTTCAGTCACTAAACGAATAGCGTCACGACTCACCACCGCCATGCCTCGCTCATCAATATCCCGCATAGTGAACACGTGTACCCCGGAATCACGGATAATCTTCTGCTCACTCTTATCAATATCGCGCACGCCCATCAGCACCACATTTTCCGGCTTCACTTTCGCACCCGGCGCTAAAATATCCACCAGATCACGGTCGCCATCACCCAATAAATGCGCCAATGGCATGCCATGAATATTGCCCGAAGGTGAAGACGCCGGTGTGTTCATATCACCGTGCGCATCGAACCACAACAAGCCGATTTCCTGCTGCTGCTCACGGTAAAAATGCGAAGTCGCCGACACAGAACCCATCGCCACCGAATGGTCGCCACCGGTAATCAACGGAAAATACCCCTTCTGTAAAGCAGCATACGTCGCCTCTGCAAGATCACCACACACCTGCAAAATTTCGGCTTTAAAATGCGCGGAACATTGCGGGTCTTTACTGCGTTCCTGCGTTTCCCGCTGTGGCACCGTAATATCCACATCCAGCGCCACTTTATAACCCATCTGGCGTAAAGCAGACCGCAAGCCTGCCACTCTGAAAGCCATCGGCCCCGCATCAGTACCACGACGTGATGCACCCAGATCCAGCGGCACGCCAATGACTTGTATCTTATTTTGTTGTTCTGAGATCATCACGCTGCCACCTTCGCCATTGCACCGGAACGACGCACCATGCCGTACAGATCACGCGGATCATCAGGGTCAGCAATCATATCGAGGTTTTCATACATGTCACTCATGCCCGGACGGTCCAGCTGATCACGAATATAACGCAGCGCAGAAAAATCCTCAGTCGCGAAACCAACGCTATCGAACAAAGTAACTTCCGTGTCATTTTTACGACCCGCTAACTCACCACGAATCACCTGCCACAGCTCATTCACCGGATAGTCCGCATCCAGCTGCTGCAACTCACCTTCGATACGGGTTTGTGGCGGATATTCAACGAACAGGCTGGAGCGCAGCACCAGATCTTTTTCCAGCTCGGTCTTACCGGGGCAATCACCACCCACCGCATTAATATGTACACCCGGCCCGACCATATCATCCGTCAGAATCGTGGCATTCTGCTTATCCGCCGTCACTGTTGTAATAATGTCAGCGCCCTGCGCTGCTTCACGTGCCGAACCACAAGTGACGATTTCAAAACCATAACCCTGCATATTGCCCTTAAACTTCTCAGTCGCCGCCGGATCAATGTCATACAGCCGCAACTTATCGATACCCAGCATGGTTTTGAATGCCAGCGCCTGAAACTCAGACTGCGCACCATTGCCAATCAACGCCATACAATGTGAATTTTTACGCGCCAGGTATTTAGCCGCCACCACTGAAGTCGCCGCAGTACGCAAAGCGGTAAGAATAGTCATTTCAGAAAACAGAATCGGATAACCCGTATACACTTTCGACAGGACACCAAAAGCGGTTACGGTTTGCAGACCTTCTTTCATGTTTTTAGGGTGGCCATTAACATACTTAAAGCCGTAATGCTCGCCATCGCTGGTCGGCATCAGCTCAATCACACCCTCATCCGAGTGGGCAGCCACACGAGGAGTTTTATCAAACAACTCCCAGCGCTTAAAGTCTTCTTCAATATAAGCAGCAATACCTTCCAACATAGTTTCCATGCTGAGTCGCCCGACAATTTTCATCATGTGGTCGACACTGACAAAAGGCACGATATTCAGGTTTTTGTTCATTTGTATACTGGTAGCAGTCATCTTAATCTTCTCCTATTTCAACCGCGTCCGGATTAACGCTTTGCAATAAGAGAATTTTAGCGAAATAAAATTTCAATCAAAATAACAATAATATACAAATATTGTGATATAAATTGGCATATTGCCAACTTACTTTGTACAAAATGACAATTTATGAATAAAGATACGCAATCAGCAACCAAATACACCCACGACCGACTAGACCGAGAGCTTATTTCACTGCTGCGCAAAGACGGTCGCGCTCCACTCTCGAAACTGGCGGATCAACTGAAAGTGTCTCGTGGCACCGTGCAGAACAGGCTGGACAGATTACAGTCTTCAGGGATTTTGCTGGGGTTTACCGTGCGGGTACGTGAGGATTACGGGCTGGATACTATCCGTGCCATTATGATGGTTGAAGTAGTGGGCAAATCGACATCGCAGGTGATTCGTTCGCTACGGGGATTTCCTGAGCTGGTGACCTTGCATACGACCAATGGAGCATGGGACTTAGTAGCAGAGGTACAGACATCGAGCCTGCCTGATTTTGACCGGGTGTTGCGTGATGTGCGAATGATTGATGGGGTGTTGAATAGTGAGACGAGTATATTGCTCACCTCGGTGTGACCCTTGCTCAGCATACGAATCAACCTATCATCACTCAGTCCTGAAAACCGCACTGAGTGATTTAGGATTAACAGATGATGATGCTAACCACGCCGTATCCTAATCTCAGTAAACACATCAACCTCATCCGCCTCTTCCATCCCCAACTGCTTACGAATCCCAGCATCATTCGCCCGCAAAAATGGATTGGTCGCCAACTCAGTCTGGAGCGTAAACGGCACAGTAGGAATGTCATCAGCCCGCTTCAGATCAATCTCAACCATCCGCGCTTTTAACGCCTCATTATCAGGATCAATCTGTATCGCAAACGCAGCATTTTCCTGCGTGTATTCATGACTGCAATAGATCAGTGTTTCCTCTGGTAGCGCATGGATCTTTTTCAGGCTCTCCCAAATCATTGCTGGCGTGCCTTCAAAGTGCTTACCGCAGCCCATTGCAAACAAGGTATCACCCACAAAAATCACCCCGTCTTCCGGAATGTAATAACAGATCAAATCCATAGTATGGCCGGGCGTGTAGATCACCTGTATTTCTTTGCCACCAAACTGGAAAGTCGCACCATCTTTAACACGTTGGTCGATACCCTTAATCGGACTCCCACCCAAGTAGTCAGGCCCAATCACCGTAGCGTTATTCTGCGCTTTCAGCTCAAGCACGCCAGTGGTGTGATCCGCATGATGATGCGTAATAAAAATATGCGTTAAGTCCCAGCCTTTTTCATCGAGTGCTGCCTGATAAGCCTTTGCGTCACCACAGTCAATACAGGCCGTTTCGCCGGTTTCAGGTGAGTGAATCAACACCCCATAATTATCATCCCAAACAAATGGGAACTGATGTATTTCAAATGTACTCATACTGTTTCCGCCAACTCATAGTTATTTTGTTCATCATAAATTCTTACCGGCCTGACAATCAAGCCACCACAAACACAATCTGTGTCTTCATCGCCTGTTGTAGGTCACTGGTAATTCCTACCTTGCTAAACTTACTGATAATGAGTGCATGCGCCTGGTTCTGATAGATTACAAGCATGAAAGTCTGTGACTTTCACAGTAATCATCAATAAAAAAGGAGAGATCAATACGATGAAACGTCTATTTTTAATATTTTTTACTTTCCTCTTTTCAGGAGTCACCATGGCGATTGAAGAACCGGCTTATACCGTGACTGAAAAAGCTGAACCCTTTGAACTACGTGCTTATGCACCGAAGATAGTGGCGGAGACTTTTGTTGGCGGATCAATGGATAAAGCCTCCGGTGCAGGCTTTCGCTTAATTGCTGACTATATCTTTGGTAACAATAGTCTGCAGGAAGGTGGTAATGCCGAAATCAGCATGACAGCACCCGTGACTATGCAACCAACATCAGGAAAAATCAGCATGACAGCGCCGGTTACAATGGAGCAGTCCGGTGGAAAATGGCGGGTACATTTTGTGATGCCCAGTAAATACACCTTAGCCACACTGCCTAAACCAAACAACTCAGCGGTAACCATACGCCAAATACCTTCGGTAAATTACGCAGTAATTCGCTTTTCGGGATTCGCGGGTGAAAGTAAGGTGGCGGCTAAAACAGCTGATTTACTGAAGTGGCTGGAAGGAAAAGGCATTAAACCGCTGGGTTCACCTGAATTAGCGCGTTATAACGCTCCCTGGACGCTACCATTTTTACGGCGTAATGAAGTAATGGTTAGGTATTAATCTGAACGCTGGCGAGTCATATAGAAAGTATTTAATGACTCGCCAGCCATTCATGAACGGTTGTTGCTAATCAAGCCGCCGCAAACATAATCTGCGTCTTCATCGCCTGCTGTCGATCATTAGCAATCGTAAACGCCTCAAGCGCCTGTTCCATCGGCAATGAATGCGAAATCAAAGGCTTCACATCAACCTGCCCCGATTGCATCAGTTTCACTGCGATTTCAAATTCCTCATGAAAGCGGAAAGAACCGCGAATCTCTAATTCTTTCGCCGTAATCGCCATCATCGGCACCGGCATATCACCACTCAAACCCAGCTGCATAATCACTCCACGCGGACGCAGCGCAGGAATCGCACTGGCTAAAGCCTGCGGCGAACCGGTACACTCAAACAGCACATCAAATGTCCCCTTGCCCACACAATACTCAGCCAAACCCTCCGGCGTTGTCGCCATATTAATAACCTTATCCGCCCCCGCAGCTTTCGCATATTCCAGCGCATTATCCACCAGATCAGTCACCACCACTTCAGTCGCGCCAGCACTTTTAGCCGCCACCGCTGCCAACGCACCAATCGGCCCGCAACCCGTGACCAAAACACGTTTACCCAACAACTCACCGGCACGTCTGACTGCATGCAAACCCACTGAAAACGGTTCAGCCATCGCCGCTTCGCCCGCCGTTAAACCGGTGGCATCCACACATTGTTTAGCATCAACAATCAGCTCTTCCTGAAAGCCGCCCTGAATATGCGGGAATGGCATCGCCGAGCCATAAAAGCGCATATTTATACAATGATTACGCAAACCTTCGTCACAGTATTCACAATCGCCACAAGGACGCGACGGACAAATCGCCACTAACTGGCCTTTAGCCAAGCCGGTCACACCTTCGCCAAGTTCCTCAACGAAACCAGAAAACTCATGCCCCAGCACCATCGGTTCTTTTAAGCGCACCGTGCCAAAACCGGCATTATTGTAGTAATGTAAATCCGAACCGCAAATACCGCCGCTGGCAATTCTGATCCGTACCTGTCCCGCTAATGGTGCAGGACATTCACGTTCTTCAATTCGTAGGTCTTTTGCATCATGTATGACTAAAGCGCGCATGGTATTTCCTCAGTTTTTCAATAACTCTTCAATTGACAGGTGTTAACAAATCGCGCCCTGCAAAATGCGCGAGCAGATTATTACGTACCAAATCGCCCATTGCTTCACGGGTTTCTACCGTGCCGGAGCCTTGGTGCGGTTGTAATAACACGTTATCCAATGCAAAAAAACGCTCATTGATCACCGGCTCACCTTCGAACACATCCAAGGCGGCGGAACCTAATTCGCCACTTTCCAAGGCATCTAACAAGGCCTCTTCATCAATATTAGCCGCACGACTGATATTAATAATCATACCGGTGCTACCCATCGCAGCGATAACGTCTTTATTGACAATATGGCGGGTTTCAGCATTCGCCGCCAGCGCCACGAATAAGAAATCAGAGGCTTCCGCCAGCGCCACCGGATCAGGGATAAAATTCCAGTCCGCTGCCTCAGGTTTGGCGCTGCGGCTGGAATAATTAATCTCCATATCAAACGCCGCCAGTCGTTTGGCGATCTCAAAACCAATCCGCCCCAAACCCAGTACGCCGACACGTTTGCCATGCACCCGCGTAGTCAAGCCGT
>CALHAO010000154.1 GCA_937931765.1 uncultured Thiotrichaceae bacterium | reverse complement strand
CCATCCGGTAAATCCTTTATTTGTTTACCCAAAGCACCTGAAGCGCGGATAATGTCTTCAATCGGCGCTATTTTCATATTGTCACCGTCATAATCACCATCCAGTGCACCCGGAATGACCAGGGTGTATTTATGGCCTTCTGCCAGTTCGCCCAGGGCTGCCTTAGCATCTTCGACATAGGCATCGACAAACCAGTCATAGACAAAATCTTCATCAGTGATGAGTTTGTTATAGGCTTCGATGGAGTCAGCGACCACCTTGCAGTATACGTCTTCAGGGCATAAGCGCCAGAATTTATCAGCTTCATCTTTGAGGATGAAATTAGCGAAGTCGTTTTCAGTGACTACTTCTACCGGAGCAATACCTGTCCAGCCCCATGCGTCTTTTACTGTTTGGATAATATCCATTGTTGTTCCCAGATTGTATTTAGCGTGGAGTCTATAGTAATTTTTGAACAATACAATTTTTCAGACACGCACTATTTCAGATAGCTGAGAAGGTTACTATGAATTACACTGATCAGACCGATTGACTAATCAGTCAATCGGGTGGGTATTTAATCAATAACTACTTCCTAGGAGGATAATGTGGCTATTGCACCACCATTAAAAGAACTCGACATCAATCTTGCTGATGAAGGATTCTACAAAGGTTTTAATCATCTGGTTGCCCTGGTGTCCAAAGTGCTGATTGCACTGGTCGTCGTTTGGGCCTTTTTCGCGCCGGAAGCTGCAGGTAAGCTACTGGGCGATATGAAAAACTGGTCATTCTCTCACCTTAATTATTACTACACTTACAGCGTTGCCTTCTTTTTGATCGTGTGCCTGATGATCGCCATTTATCCGAAGTGGGGTAAAACCAAACTGGGTACTGCTGATGGTACACCGGAGTTTTCTAACTTTTCCTGGTTCTCAATGATGTTTGGTGCCGGTATTGGCATCGGCATGTTGGGTTATGCGACTGGCGAGCCGATGTGGCACATAGCTGATAACCCTGAAGTTCGCATGAGTGCTATTCAGGTCAAGGAAGCTTTTGCAGCGGCAGGCATTACGCTGGCGGAAGGTGCTGACTTGTGGGCTGAGTATGCCGCGCAGGTCGCGGCGGGTGCTGTTCCTGCTATTGAAGGTGTGGTTGTTCCGAAAACGGCCTCTGCGATAGGCGCGACCTATGACTATTCTTACCTGCACTGGGGCTTTGGTGCCTGGGGTTGTTATGCGTTAGTCGGTATTTCACTGGCATTCTTTAGTTACTCGCGTGGTTTACCGCTGACGATTCGTTCTACACTGGCACCTCTATTTGGTCGTAGCCTGGAAGGTTGGTTGGGGCATGTCATTGATGTCACAGCAGTAGTGGCCACTATTTTGGGTATTGCACAAACGATTGGTTTGGGGCTGAGTTCATTTTCTGCGGGTCTTCACAGTATTACTGGTGCCGCATGGTTGGTCACTGAAGCGGGTGAACCCTCTACCGGATCTATGTTGGTTGCGTTGGGTGTGGTTATGGTGTGTTCAACACTGTCAGCTTTGTCTGGTGTAGGTAAAGGCATTAAGTGGCTAAGTAACCTGAATATGGTGCTGTCTTTTGGCTTATTATTGTTTTTCTTCATCTTTGGCTCAACCATGTTTGCAATGGAAGTTTTAGGCAAAGGCATTTTTAGCTACATCATCCATCTGCCTGCTTTGACCTTTACTGTATTTCCAGCTGAGGGTGCAGGTAGCCCCGGCGAGTGGCAGGGTTGGTGGTCAATTTTCTATTGGGCATGGTGGATTGCTTTTGCTCCGTTTGTAGGCATTTTCCTGGCGCGTATTTCTAAGAACCGTACCATTCGTGAATTTGTACTGGGTGCGATTCTTGCTCCTTCACTGATGTGTTTCCTGTGGTTTGCCCTGTTGGGTGGAACAGCGATTGATATGGAGCTGAACGGAGCTGCTAATGGTGCAGTATTTGCTCAGAGTCTGACGGCTCAGTTGTATGCTGTGGTTGATCTGATGCTCTCACCGGCGTTAGCTAAAGTGATGTCATTCCTGATCGTGGTCTTGTTATTGACCTATTTGGTGACTTCAGCGGATTCCGCTGTGCTGGTCGTGAATACGATTAATGCGGGCGGTGAATATGGATCTGCGGGCAAAATGCACATTTTGATCTGGGGCTTCATCCTGACAGCTGTTATTGCTGCGCTGTTATTGGCGGGCGGTCTGGATGCAATCAAGTCTGCGATGATTGTTGCTGCAATACCCTTCTCGTTTGTGATGATCTTAATGGGTATCAGCTTACTGAAAGCCTTGATCAGAGATGATATGCGTGATGCGCAGGGTGGTACCCATCAGGAGTAATTAGGCAGTAAACGATCGTTTTTTAGTATGAACTGATCGAACTGTTAGCGTGTAAAACGGAGAAGTCCTCATGGGTTTCTCCGTTTTTATATCAGTTAAGCGGTTATTTTAACGTATCCTGATAATCCACCTTTGAATCCAGATAAGCCTGTACCAAGGCTTGAGCAGCTGTTTCGTCGTAAGGCTTTAAGCCACTCACAATCAGCCGTTTAAAGCCGGTACCCACTACCTCATCACCATCTTTAATAATGAAGTTCAGGTTAGCTGTGCCACGTTTGCCTTTGACTTCGAAATCAGCTTTTGCTGCTTCCATTTGGGGTTTTTGCAGATCAACCCGCTCTAACTCAAACGACATGCGTTCATAGATCACCATCGGTCTATCCTGGTTGATCATCACACCATTTTCAGCTAATAGTGGTTGTAAGGTATACGGGAAGTTTTGCCCAGAAAAGGCGACGTAGTTGCGGGTCAGCGCTTCGATCATGTGTTGATCATGGCTCTGTTCACCCTCACGCTCAACCTCCAGATAGACCTTATCTTTATCATCCGTCAGGGTGATCTGCGCTGCATCCGTTGGATTAAAATTCAATGCGGTACTATCACCGACCATGCCTTTAAATAGAAAACACATTTTCTGACTCAGGCCATATTTCGATAATACTAATGAAAACAGCAAGTCACCAGGCACACAAAAACGTTTCGCATCGGGGTTATGTAGCGGGTTATAGTCATCAGCGATTTCTTTGGCAAAACGGCTGGCTTGTTCAGCAGCAATAATGACCTGATGTTTGTCAGCTTTATGAAATTGATCCAGAAACATGCTTATCACTCGTTTGGGTTAATGCAATACATTCAGATGTTGACGGATTATAAGTATTTTCAAACTACACTGCTACCGGCGCTTTAATGTGTGGATGATAGTCGTAATTGGTCAACTCAAAATCATCATAAGTGAAATCAAACAGTGATTGAATATCAGGGTTAAGTTTCATCTGGGGCAGTGCATGCGGTTCACGGCTTAGCTGTAAGTCAGTTTGCTCCAGATGATTCAGGTATAAATGCGCATCGCCCAGTGTATGTACAAAATCACCAACCTCTAATCCGCACACCTGCGCCATCATTTGCGTTAACAGCGCGTAAGAGGCAATATTAAATGGCACACCGAGAAAAATGTCAGCGGAACGCTGATATAACTGACAGGACAATTTGCCATCTGCGACATAAAACTGAAAAAAAGCATGGCAGGGTGGTAATGCCATATTATTTACTTCGGCGACATTCCAGGCGCTGACAATAATGCGTCGTGAATCCGGTGTGCTTTTAATCTGATCAATTACTTGCGTAATTTGGTCGATATGTTGTCCATCAGGTGTTGGCCAGCTGCGCCATTGTGAGCCATAGACCGGGCCGAGTTCGCCATTTTCATCAGCCCATTCATCCCAGATACTCACGCCGTTTTCTTTCAAATAACGGATATTGGTATCACCCTGTAAGAACCAAAGTAGTTCATGAATAATTGAGCGCAGATGTATACGTTTTGTGGTTACCAGCGGGAAACCTTCACTGAGATCAAAGCGCATTTGATGGCCAAATACAGAAAGCGTGCCAGTGCCGGTACGGTCTTCTTTCTTAGTGCCGTTGTCACGCACATGGCGCATCAGATCAAGGTATTGCTGCATGGTGATTCCTGTTGAGTTAACGGAATATTTTCACTGAGGTGTTTCAGTATTTAGTGGGTAAATTTGTCGATAGTCGTGAGGATACCAGCATGCAGAATCATCGAGAAGTTGCATGCTTATTATAGTTCTTGTGTTTGTTGCTCTGAAAAACCGGGGTCTCAGAAGCTTTTGGGTGCACCCGCGTTCATTTTCGGAACAATGGTTGAGATGGCACTTTTCATAATTAATTGTGTGCTGCCTACACCGTGATTAGCCGATAGCATGACTGAGAATTGATCAAATCCATCAATTACGCCTTCCAGTTTTATGCCATTAACCAGAAAACAAAATACGGTTGATTTTGATTCGACGAGTTCATTCAGAAATTCATTTTGCATTTGTTGTGAGCCTGAGCCATTAATGTTAGGTATAGTTGTCCATTATACGCACGATATAGGGGGAAATTAAATCGTTTGTGACAAAAGGGGGCGTTTTATTAACAAACTAAGCACCCCGGATACGTATTTAGTATCGCGAGGTGCAAATAATTTACTCACTATTAGAATTGAGGTGAGTATCAGCTGGAATAAGGATCGTTCAGAATAATAGTCTGTTCGCGATCCGGGCCGGTAGAAATAATATCAACGGGCGTTTCCATCACTGCTTCAACACGCTTCAAATAGCTACGGGCATTGTCCGGTAAATCTTCGATGTTGGTTACACCAAAGGTTGACTCACTCCAGCCGGGCATCTCTTCATAAATCGGCACACAGCGGGCGAAGTCATCAGTATCTACCGGTGGAGCATCCAATAGCTCTCCATCAAGTTGATAACCCGTGCAAATTTTCACAGTATCAAGACCATCCAGTACGTCCAGTTTGGTAATGCATAAGCCGGTAATACTGTTGATCTGCATAGCACGACGTAAGACAACAGCATCAAACCAACCGCAACGTCTTGGCCGTCCGGTAGTCGCACCAAATTCATTACCTTGTTTAGCCAGATAAGCGCCGGTATCATCAAATAATTCCGTCGGGAATGGGCCGGAACCCACACGGGTGGTATAGGCTTTGGTGATACCCAGGATATAATCCAAATGGCGCGGGCCAAGACCTGAACCGGTACATGCGCCACCGGCTGTCGTACTGGATGAGGTAACAAAGGGATAAGTACCGTGATCAATGTCCAGCAAGGTACCCTGAGCACCTTCCATCATGATATTTTTACCAGCTTTGCGTAGTTCTGCCAGTCGTTTGGGGACATCGGTAATCATCGGAGCGAGAATTTCGCCCATTGCCAAAGCTTCTTCCAGGGTCTTTTTTGGGTCAACCGGATCAGTTTTGAAATAATGTTCCAGAGTGAAGTTATGGAAATCGAGAATGCCATTCAGCTTTTCTTCCAATGCTTCAGGCTGTAATAAATCACCCAGTCGCAAACCACGGCGGGAAACCTTGTCTTCATAAGCCGGGCCAATGCCACGTCCGGTGGTGCCGATAGCCTGATTACCACGTGCTTTTTCACGTGCCATATCCAGCGCAACATGGTAAGGCAGAATAAGCTGGCAGGCAGCAGAAAGCTTAAGGCGCTGTGCCGCCGGAATGCCGTTTTCTTCCAGCATCTTCATTTCTTTCAATAAAGCTTCCGGTGAAAGCACCACGCCATTTCCGATCAGGCATTCAACGCCTTCACGTAACACCCCCGACGGAATCAGGTGTAAAACTGTTTTTTCACCATCAATAACCAGTGTGTGTCCGGCATTGTGTCCGCCCTGAAAGCGTACAACGGCGGATACATCTTCACATAACAGGTCGACAATTTTGCCTTTACCTTCATCACCCCATTGGGTGCCTAATACAACAACGATTTTTCCCATAATGCTCTCGCTTAAACCTCTTCCACGATCCACTGATCGTTTTTCTGAATAATCTGTCGATTGGCGTTTACTTGTTGTGATGATGTGTCACAGCCACTTAATTGGCGAATGACACATTCTCCTTGCTTGCGTAACTGAGTGATGAATTGTTCTAGTTGGATGTCATCATCAGCAGGCGCAAGAATTTTGTTTGATATTCTGGGGGGTATATCAGCTGAAGCGCTGAGCAGCCGCAGGTTTGTGCTGAATCCAGTAGCCGGGCGTGAGCG
>CALHAO010000153.1 GCA_937931765.1 uncultured Thiotrichaceae bacterium | reverse complement strand
ACATGCTGTTGGTTGGGATAACTGCATTTAGGTAGTTGTTGCGGTATGATTTAATTAGTTTCCTCGGGTTTATATGATGATTTTTGCCTTACTTGCCATAGTTTTTGTTTCACTGATGTTTGCGCCGCAAATGTGGGTGCGTCACGTGATGCGCAAACATAGCCACACTATTGAAGGCATGCCGGGTACGGGCGGTGAGTTAGCCACTCACTTAATCGAGCGTTTTAAGCTGGATGGTATTGGTGTTGAGGAAACTGAGGAGAACCAGGATCATTTTGACCCGAATGACCAGATGGTACGCCTTAGTCCGAGCAACTTTCATGGTCGTTCGCTGAAGGCGGTGGCGGTTGCCACCCACGAAATAGGGCATGCTATTCAATTTCACCGTAAGGAAGATGTGTTTCTTCTGCGCACTAAGTACCTGCCGCGAGCTGAGCAGATAAGGCGTATCGGCGGTTATGCATTGTGGCTGTCGCCTGTTTTGGCGCTGATGATGAAGTCGCCCGTTGCGTTGATTCTGCCGATTGCCATTAGTGTGGTGTTGCAAATTGTGGCGGCCATGACTTATCTGATTGTGCTGCCCGAAGAATGGGATGCCAGTTTTGGTAAAGCGATGCCAATACTGGAGGAGGGCTACGTGCCTGAGGAGTATTTACCACAGGCCGAGTCGGTGTTAAAAGCGGCAGCTCTGACTTATTTTGCTGCTGCCTTGTCCAGCGTGTTGAATCTGGGTTATTTATTATTGTTGTTACGCCGATGACCTCTATTAATCCGTATGTCGACAAAATATCCACTGATGTCGTGATACCGCTGGGGCTTTTGTTCCAATTCCTCTTGAATACGTCCTTTGCAGACAATAATAATCGTGAATAAGATGCCAAAAGAAGCAGAGTTGCGCGAAGACGGGGATAAGAAAGATCAGATGGAATGGGATCGTTTACAAAATGAGGCATTAGCTGCCCAGCGTTATCGCCTGGAGCAGGAGATTGAGCAGGCCCGCGCCCAAGGGTTGATTACCGGTGGTGGATCTGAGGATTCCTTTATGGGTATAGACTGGAGTTGTAAGTGGGTATTGGCTGCGGGCGTAGCTGCATTGTTAGTGGGCAGTGTGGTGGTTGTGGTATTACTGGTCTGACCCATAAGGTCTATTAGAAAAAACTGAATTACTGGTTTTCTATTGAGCTAGCGCAAGGTAAAGTACTGCTAATTGCGTATGATCGAAGCTCCCGAATAGTAGATTGATGAGACCAGTATGAGCAATGTTCATGTCATTCAGCCCAAGCACACCGTACAGCCACGGTCAGTGAAGGGGCGTTTTCGTAGTTTGAAGACCGGCATTATGGCGATGGCCTATGCTTTGTTTTTTATTCTGCCCTGGATTCGCTGGACACGTGAAGTCGGCCCGGATCAGGCGATATTATTTGATATTGAGACGCGCCGTTATTATCTGTTTGATCTCGTTATGCATGCGCAGGATGTTTTCTGGCTGACTGCTCTGTTATTTCTCGCCGCTGTTTTATTATTCTTTGTGACCACGATGTTTGGGCGGGTGTTCTGTGGTTATTTCTGTTTTCAGACCTTGTGGACAGATGCTTTCCGTTTTATAGAGCGTAAGATTCAGGGTGACCGTGTTGCACGTATCCGCCTGCAAAAACAAGTGTGGAACAGAGAAAAACTAGTCAAAGTGCTGGGGACGCATGCTTTATGGTTGTCGCTTGCTTTGTGGACGGGGCTGACCTTCGTGTTGTACTGGGCTGATGCGTTTGAGATGACGTATCGCTTTTTTACCGGTGCAGCTCCGGCTGCGGCTTATGTCACTGCTTTTTTGCTGATGGGTACGACTTATCTGGCAGCTGGTTGGGTTAAAGAATATGTCTGTATGCATATTTGTCCTTATTCACGTTTCCAGAGTGTAATGTTTGATCATGATACAACGATTGTATCGTATGACCCGAAGCGTGGTGAGGGTGCGGCTGGACGTGCTAAGCCGATTAAAGACTTACGTAATCGTGATACCCGACAAGAGCAGGGGCATGGTGATTGTATCGACTGCGGCTTGTGTGTGCAGGTGTGTCCGACTGGTATTGATATTCGTGACGGCTTGCAGATTAACTGCATTCACTGTGCATTATGCATTGATGCGTGTGATGGCATCATGGATAAACAGGGTTGGGAGCGTGGTCTGATCCGATATACCTCTGAACGCGAGCTTGAGGGCGGTAAAACCCAATTCCTGAAGTTACGCACGGTGGGTTATGGGCTGGCTACCATACTGGCGGCGGCTTATCTGGCATGGAGTGTGGCTTCGACCAAATTACTGGAAGCGACTGCATTGCAGGTGCGTAGCCCGTTGTTTGTTATATTATCTGATGGTCGGATTCAAAATAGCTACGAAGTAAAAATTAATAATAAGACCATGAAGCCTGCGAGTTATCAGTTGTCGTTACAGCGTATGGAAGGTGCTGAAATGACCTTGGGTAGTGTCGATCCGGCAAACATTGAACTAGGCCCGGATTCTAGTATTCGCTTGCTGGCTAAAGTACGCTACGCGGCGGAGAGTAAAGGCTCCATTAAAAATCGCGAATTCACCTTTGAATTAAAGCCTATAGCGGGTGAAGTCACTGATTCGGTGATTATTCCTTCACAGTTTATTACACCCTGAGGCATTAGTTCCTATGCACAGGATTATAGAGGTCGGGCCAGTTTCATGGAAAATGTAAGCTTATTTATTACACTTGCCACAGGTGTTGTGAGTGTATTCATTCTGTTCTTCATATTTTACAAGGTATTACATTGGGATAATAAGTTATCTGCGATGTTAACTATTTTGTTAGTAATGGCGGTGTACGTGCCATTCGGTGTGATTCATTGGGCAGGCATGGATGTCTTTGCGATTCACTTCGCCTTCTTTGTGATGTCGGGTTATGGCCTTGGTATTATTACCAGTCACCGCCGCCTGAAAATGGAGCTGGATGCACATGTCGGGCATGTTGATGATGCGCCGGTGCAAAAGGGTTGGTTCCATTGGGGGCCTGCTATTATTGTGTGCTTCTTTCTGATACTGGCGGTGGTGGATTCTACTATTATTACACTGGCCAGTAAGGGTGCCAGTAGTGAATTTATGGCGCGGTGGCTGCCTGAACCACGTAGCGGTGCGAAAATTGTTTCAGCGTTTCCGGGTGAGGTTTCCAATGATTATCAGGAGAAATATGATCAGTTTAATAACTACCTTGAAGACAAGGTGGCACAACGTGAACGTGGCTGGGTGATCAGTAATGGCTGGCAGCAATCACCGGTCATCAACCAGCCATCTGTGTTCAGCATTGATGTGAAGGATAAAGAAGGTAAGCCTATTGCCGGTGCTCAGGTGGAGGCGCGTTTCTTGCGTCCTGGTGATAGCCGTTTGGATAAGACGTTGATGTTGCCTGAGCATGTGCGTGGTTCCTACGGCAATAATGTCATCCTGGATGCGCCGGGTTTGTGGACTGTGGTGCTGACAGTGGTGCAGGGTGAGGCAACTCATCAGACGACAGGAACAACTCAGGTGGCTGCTGGTAGCTAATGGCTGATAGTGATGTAACAGTGGCAGTTCAGGGTGGCTGTTTTCATTGTGGTTTGCCAGTGCCTAATGGTGCGCATTATGAAGTGGTCATTGAGGCTCGGTCGCGTGATATGTGTTGCACCGGTTGTCAGGCAGTAGCGCAGGCTATTATTGATAATGGCTTATTGGATTTTTACCGGTTCCGCACTGAAGTCAGCAGTCGGCCGGAAGACCTGATTCCTGAGCAGTTACTCAAACTCCAGGTGTATGATTCTGCTGATTTACAACGCTCATTTGTGCGTGATGCCGGAGGCAGTGTCCGCGAGGCATCACTGATTCTGGAAGGTATTGTGTGTGCGGCTTGTGTCTGGCTGAATGAGCGGCATGTTAAACAACTACCCGGTGTGATTGATTTCCGGGTTAATTACTCAACTCATCGTGCCAGTCTGAAATGGGATAATGAGCAGATCAAACTCAGTGATGTACTGAAGGCGATTACTGATATTGGTTATCAGGCGCACCCCTTCGATCCTGGTCGTCTGGAATCCTTACAGAAAAAAGAACGTTCCACTGCTTTGCGCCGCATCGCTGTATCAGGTTTAGGCATGATGCAGGTGATGATGATTTCACTGGCTTTGTACATGGGTGAATACTCGGACATGAGCGAAGGCATGCAGCAGCTCTTGCGCTGGGCCAGTTTTATTGTTGCTACACCGGTGGTGTTCTATGCCTCCAAAGTTTTTTTTACTTCCGCTTGGCGGGATCTGCGCCGCAAACAGGCGGGGATGGATGTGCCGGTGTCGCTGGCAATCGGCACGGCTTATGTGGCCAGTGTTTGGGCAACGCTGAGTCATAGTGGTGAAGTTTATTTTGATTCCGTCACTATGTTTACGTTTTTTTTGTTGGGTGGACGCTTTCTGGAGATGAATGCCCGTCACAAAGCCGGGCAGGTAGCGGAAGAGTTGGTGCGCCTATTACCGGCGACGGCGGTACGCTTAAAAAATGGTGGGCAGGAAACGGTGTCGGTGGGTGAATTGGAGCTGGGTGATCAGGTCTTAATTCGTCCGGGGGAAACGGTTCCGGCGGATGGCGAGGTGGTTGAAGGTCAAAGCAGTGTCAATGAGTCATTGTTAACCGGTGAAAGCCTGCCGTTGGCTAAGGCCACTGGAGATGAGTTGATTGGTGGTACCTTAAATATTGAAAGCCCGTTAACGATGCAGGTTAATAAGCTGGGTGATAGCACGGTGCTGGCCTCTATTGTACGGCTACTGGATCGGGCGCAAACAGAAAAACCCCACATCGCCCATTTGGCGGATCGCATCGCATCATGGTTTGTATTATTCATATTATTGCTGTCAGCGGCAGTTTTTACTTTTTGGTATCTGCGCGAGCCGGGAGAAGCTTTCTGGATTATGTTGTCCGTGTTGGTGGTGACATGTCCTTGTGCTTTGTCACTGGCGACACCAACTGCCTTAACAGCGGCTACCGGCCTGCTGACTTCCAAGGGTGTGCTGACTACCCGTGGTCATGCGCTGGAAACGCTGGCTAAGGTTGATCATCTGATTTTTGACAAAACCGGTACGCTGAGTTTTGGTCATTTACATGCCGGACAGATTCACTTGTTGGGTGATAAGGCTGAAACTGAATGTTTGCAACTGGCTGCCGGGCTGGAAGCTGCGACAGAGCACCCGGTGGGTAAGGCGATTGCTATGCTGAGTGATGGCAAAGTCATTGTTACCGATCTGTTGGCAGAGTCCGGGCGTGGAGTGCAAGGGGCTTACCAGGGGCAGATCTATCGTATTGGTACGGCTGCATTTGTTAGTGAGATAGTGGGTAATGTTGTACCTGACCGCGCCTTGAGCGGAGCCGAAGGGCAGCACGCAGGTACTT
The DNA here is from genome assembly GCA_937931765.1 of uncultured Thiotrichaceae bacterium. GTDB lineage: Bacteria > Pseudomonadota > Gammaproteobacteria > Thiotrichales > Thiotrichaceae > Thiolinea. The sequence continues at coordinate 10,796 of CALHAO010000153.1, read as the reverse complement.
CCAAAGTCTATCTGGGTAGCGAACAAGGTTGGCTGGCAGTGATTGAATTGTCGGATCAGTTACGTCCTGAAGCCAAACAAGTTATAGCTGATCTGCACGCTATGGGTGTGAGTGTCACGTTATTAAGTGGTGATGCTGTTGCAGTGGTGGATACCGTGGCAGAAGAGCTGTCTATTCCGCATGCACGGGGTGGAAAATTGCCGGATGACAAGCTGGCTTATCTACAGAAGTTGCAGGAAGACGGGCAAGTAGTAGCAATGGTCGGCGATGGCGTGAATGATGCGCCGGTATTAGCGGGTGCGCAGGTATCAGTAGCGATGGGCAGTGGCTCGCAATTAGCCCAGGCCAGCGCGGATATGGTGTTATTATCTGAAAACCTGCAGCAATTGCCTTTTGCTATTAAAACGGCACGTCGTATGCAGGCAATAATCAGGCAGAACTTTGCCTGGGCGATTGGTTATAATTTACTGGCAATCCCTCTGGCGGCCAGTGGCATTATCCCTCCTTGGGTGGCTGCTATCGGTATGTCGGTGAGTTCGCTGGTGGTAGTCTTAAATGCGCTGAGGCTGAAGCAATAAATCAGGTTTTATCAGGCTTTATATTTTATTTTGGTATATATTAAGCAGCTTAACATAGCCTTGTGGGAATGATGATGGAAGCACTCTATATGCTGATACCGATAGCTATCGGTGTGATGATTGTGGTGGTGATTGCGTTTACCTATACAGTGAAAAGCGGGCAATACGATGATCTTGAAGGGCCTGCTTACCGGATTCTGATGGATGATGATGATCCGCGCGTTCCGGGTTATAAGGCAAAATCAGAAGACTCAGCGCCAAAAGATGATAAACTGAGTTGATTTTGTGATCGATTAATTTATCTTGTTTGCTGTTAATTCTATAAATTGGACTTCCTGTCGGAGAGTGGGGAGTTCAATCAACATTATTTCAAGCTGAAAGCGTAGAATTGTCCTATTCTAAAGAAATGGATTTTGCTATAAATTAATAGAAGATATTGATGAGCAACCGTTGATTGTTCATTAGTCGTTTCATCAGATTACGGATAATTGAACAGAATGTACCGGTACGTTGCTGAGTAACCCCCTCACACGCCGGACATAGTAGTGTCACTATAAGGAGAATAGGTTTCCATGTCAGACAGAAGATTACAGGTCTTCCACGCAGTTGCTCGCTTGTTGAGTTTTACTAAAGCCGCTGAAGTTTTACACATGACTCAGCCAGCGGTCACTTTTCAGATTCGACAGCTTGAAGATCAATTTGATACCCGGTTATTCGACCGGACCCACAACCGGGTTTCGCTGACTGAAGCCGGTCAGATCGTTTTTGGCTACTCTGAGAAAATCTTTGAGCATTACAGCGAAATGGAAAATGCCATTCGTGAAATGACCGATGATATTAGCGGATCGTTGACAATCGGAGCCAGTACCACCATTTCTGAATACATGTTGCCTGCTTTATTGGGTGACTTTAAATCTAAGAATATGGATGTGAAGCTGCGCCTCAGGGTATCAAATACCGAAGGCATCGTGTCAATGGTTGAAAATAATGTTATTGATTTGGGTGTGGTAGAAGGCCCGGTCGGTAATAAGAATTTGCTGGTAGAAGTGTGCCGCACTGATGAGTTGGTGGTGATTGTGCCGCCGCAGCATGCGTTGGCTAAACTGGACAAAGTTTCAGTGAAGGAATTAATGGAATACCCGTTTATTTGTCGTGAGGAAGGTTCCGGTACCCGTGAGGTGACTGTGGACTACATGATGGAGCAAGGTATTGATAAACATGCAGTTGTTAATTGTCTGGAGCTGGGTAGTCCTGAGGCAGTTAAAGGTGCAGTGGAAGCAGGCATGGGTGTTTCAGTGGTTTCAAGTGCCAGCATCAGTAAAGAGCTGAAATTAGCCTCTTTGGTGTCTGTGCCGCTTGATCCGCCACTATCAAGAGACTTCTCATTTGTGCGTCAGCGTCAGAAATTTAAAGTACCGGCGATGGAAGAACTGTTAGAGTTTGCCCGTAGTTATTGTAAAAAAGCTGAAAAAATTAAGGCCGACTAGGTAGAAAGTTTTCTTTCTATAGGTAATATCAGTAGAATGTCGACAATTCTTTCTGAGGGAAGCCTATGTTGCCCATACTTAATTCATCCGGTGGGTCGGATGAAAAGAGGTTGCGCGAATCATTTGCTAAGTTAAATGATCGCGATAAGGAGACACTACTTCGTTTTGCTGACTTTCTGGCGACTGTGTCTGAGCCGGAATACCCCGCAGGTGAATTTCCTGATCCGGAAGCTATTGAGCGGCCGGAGCAGGAAAGTGTGGTTAAAGCGATTAAACGCCTGGCAGCCACCTATCCGATGATCAACAGAGATAAGTTATTACATCAGACTTCAGACCTGATGACTACGCACCTGATTAATGGCCGGGCTGCTGTAGACGTGATTGACGAATTAGAGCAACTATTTGTTGATCACTACGAGCAATTAAAAAAAGAGTTTGAACAGAACTGTTAACAACCGGGCGAGTCTGAATAAATATGATCAAGTTACTGAATGACTGGTACAACCAGCACTTCTCTAATCCACAAGTGGCTATCCTTGCTTTGCTATTGTCGTTTGGACTAGCAACGGTGGTGTTTGCGGGTGATATTCTTGCGCCATTATTGGCTGCGGTCATTATTGCCTACCTGTTGGATGGCGGTGTTGATTTTATGCGCAGTTTTAAAGTGCCGCGCTTTATTTCTGTGTTGTCTGTCTTCAGTGTGTTTATTCTACTGTTGCTGCTGCTGCTTTTTGTGCTGGCACCGTTGCTGTTTAAGCAGGCGACTCAGTTTGTACTGGAGATTCCGGACATACTGGCAAAAGGTCAGAATGTAGTGATGCTGCTGCCTGAAAAATACCCTACTTTTGTATCAGAGCAGGTAGTGTTGGAAATACTGTCTTCCGCCAAGACGCAGATTACTCAGGGTTCACAGCAAATTCTTAGTTTTTCTATTGCTTCGGTATTCGACATTATTGCCTTTATGGTCTACTTGGTAGTTGTGCCGTTACTGGTATTTTTCTTTCTGAAAGATAAGCGGTTAATTATTGGTTGGTTTGGTAATTTTTTACCGCGTGATAAAGGTTTGGTGGTTCAGGTTTGGAATGAGGTAAACGGGAAAATTGCCAGTTATGTCAGGGGCAAATTTCTGGAAATCCTGATTATCTGGGTAACTACATTTATTGCGTTTTTGTGGCTGGATCTTCAGTACGCGGTATTGCTGTCGTTTTTGGTGGGGATTTCTGTGCTCATTCCCTATGTAGGGGCGGCTATTGTGACTTTGCCGATTGCTATCGTGGCTTATTTTCAGTGGGGTTATACCTCTGATTTTATCTGGGTAATGGTGGTGTACATGATTATTCAGTTTTTAGATGGTAACTTGCTGGTGCCATTATTATTCTCCGGAATGGTTAATTTGCACCCGGCTGCCATCATTGCTGCTGTACTTGTATTTGGTGCTATCTGGGGTGTTTGGGGTGTTTTCTTTGCTATTCCGCTAGGAACACTCATACATGCAGTATTGAATACATGGCCCCGAACTGATCTGCTTGAGCAGCATTAGGAGGCGTGCTTGCTGCCTCCCAGGTATTGTTTGTTATTGTTCAGTGAGTTTGGTTTTATCCGAATTTCAGGCCAACAAAAAAACCTGCTGTAGCACTGACGCCCTTGGTAGAAATTCTTGATAGTCGATCAATTAAAAAACCACCTGAGTCTTTGGCTATATTAGTGGCGGCATTGGCTGCGGTCTGTAAGCCCTGATCTGATAACGATGTTACGCCGTAATATTCAGTCACGAATAATAGCACGATGGCTCCGCCCGCCAGAAACAGTGCAATTTTAAGCATCTTCTTGGCAAAGTAACCCACAGCTAGTCCGATAACAAACGGTGCGCCAACGTTGCCTAGCAGAAAAGGTGCTGTCAGAAAATCAAGGCCTTCCAGTGCTTGTGTATTGATAAAACTACTAGCGCCATCCGATGTGACGCTATCATTGTTAAAGGTGTTGCCGGAGTCGCCATAATAGTTTGCTGCATTGGCATCATTAGGCAAATCTCCTGGCTCCACCGGTACCCAGCCACCCTGATTGTTGTTATAGGCGGGTTGGATGGCCGGAGGTACGTCGGGAAGGTATTGATTGCTCATGGTTATTTATCCTGTTATGCCTATTTGCTTATTGATAGCGCGGTTCTGAAAGTTACTATGCTTTGATTATCGACAATCGCAGCATAGCAAAACCTTAACCACCGTATCAAAAGCGCATCAAGGCGCGTATTTTAGGTGCCTGTGCCGGATTCTGGTTGATATGTTCCTTCACGCCCCAAAAACCGAAATGTGCATTAGCCCGTGGTGAAGAGAATGCCATAAATAATTTCCCGCCTACCTGTTTGAAGCCATTCAGCAACTTGATATAAGCATGTTCCATACGCGGGTCACGATTGGCGGCAATCAGGATTGGGTTAGGGTGCTGTTTTTTGGATTTGGTTTTGTAGTGGACGAGGTGTTGTCCACCTTCATAAGCACCTAGCTGAACCTTGTAGGGTTTTAAAAAATCTGCATGTGTTTTAAGGTGTTTGATCGCCTGATTAATTGAATAGTGACGTGATGTTTCAATCATTTTGAATATGTCATTGGTGTTGCGGGCTTTCAGTAAATCATCCTGAGCGGCATAAAAGTAGGGAGCTACTGTAAACATATCTGTCTGTTGGTGAACATTATAGGCTTTGAGGATGTGTGGTGTCAGTGCCGGGTTGCCGAACCAGCCGCTGAGAACACGTACCAGACGGTTTCTATCATTGTTAAAAACCTGATTAAAAATCTGAAACATTTGTTTGCTTTTAAAGCCGTAAAAAACCATGCCAGCTACTAACGGGTCTGCTGCCAGTTGATCACGCACACCTTCGCGTCGCGCATACTGTGCCTGAGAGAAGACCGGGTTCCAGACTTCATTGCTGTATTCGATATAAACCTTCAGGTTAGGGCGCAGATTGGCTTTCACATACTGCGCATAACGCTGCATATAATCTGCATCAGCCATGTGTGGAATATTGAACCAGGCATTTGCATTCAGCGTGTTAGCCAGTGATACCATGACTTCTAACGGCACGCCACGTTCGCCATAGTGACCACCCCAGGTGGCCTCATTTATATTGGCACGCTGTCCCCAGCTCCGTTCACGATCATTGCGGGTTATGCCTGACATGCCCATAAAGCGTACGGTGCGGAACTGGCGCATAAAATTTAGGTAGTCGGGATTAAACTGATTTTGTACTGAGCGTTGTTCAAACGGTAAAAATGGTTTGCCACCACAGGCATTAGCATTTTGAACCTTTCTGAATTGATTACCCTGACAAACACCGCCGGGTAGAGTGACGCGAATGTTACGTATCGGGTTAGCTGGATTAGATTTTACAATCACCAGTGCCGCAGAAATTTCATTATTCTTGTCGGGTGCGAGACGTATAATGTCACGTCCCGGTGAGCGCGAGACCAGCTGGGCGCTTTCCACGTAATTGAGCTGACCACTGCCTTCATAACTAACGACATAATTACCTTGTGGCAAAGTGCCCATGGGTAACCAACGCACAAAATAGGTACCAGCTTGTCCGCCATTCAGGTTTTTCACCCAGCCGTGCTGGTCGTAAGTGATATTGCCTCTGGTAAGACCGCTTCTTTTAAAGGGCTCTGCTGTGCGGAACAAGTCAGAAAAAGGCACGCTTGAATCGAATCCGACCGCCTCGTTGGTATTAATACCAATAAATGGTGTGATGGCGTGTGCAGAGTTTATTGTTAAAAATAGTAGTAGGATGCTGAGTAACCGGATCGGATTAGCCATGTTCATAAGTATTGGTATTCGGTTATTTATAGAGCGAATGATTATTGCAGAAGCAGCACCACTGTTTCATTAACATATGAGCAGATTCTATTAATGGGGTATTAGGTTGCCAGATAAGTTGGTACTGGCGTGTTTCACTTACAGCAGCCCTGCAAATGGAATGATTTTCACAGTGTCACCTTCCGCAATATGCTCAGTTTCACGTTCTAATATGATGAAACAATTCGCCTGGCTCATGGAGCGCAGCATGTGCGATTCCTGAATGCCGGTGCTGGTCACCTGCCAGTTTCCGTGAGCATCTTGTGTGCAAATACCGCGTTGGTATTCCTTGCGCCCGGCGGCTTTTTTCAGTACTTGAGTAGACATAGCAGGGTATTCAGGCAGAGCGGATAATTGTTCACCGCGCAGCTTGAGAATAGCAGGGCGGGCAAATAGTAAAAATGTTGCCATCACCGATACCGGGTTGCCCGGCAAACCAAAAAACAGACAATCCCCTAAACGACCATGTGCCAGCGGTTTGCCGGGTTTCATAGCCATTTTCCAGAAATTCACTTCGCCCAGTTTTTTCAGTGTAGCAGTCACATAATCTGCATCGCCCACGGATACGCCGCCACTGGTAATCAGTACATCGGCTTGTTGGCTAGCTGAGGTAAAAGCTTGCTCAACTGCCTCGGGTGTATCGCGCACCACGCCCATATCGATAATATCGACATCCAGCTGTTTTAACATGCCATGCAGCGTGTAACGGTTGCTGTCGTAAATATCACCCACACCCAATGGTTCGCCAATGGATTTCAGTTCATCACCTGTGGAACAAAACGCAACACGGGGTCGGCGAATTACATCGACTTCACTAATGCCTAGTGAGGCCAGCAAACCAAGGTCGGCTGCATTTAATTTACGTCCGGCGTTTAGTACCCGTTCGCCTGCTGGCATATCATCACCGGGATGGCGGATATGGCTACCGGTTTTTGGAGCAGAATTCAGGGTTAGCCAGTCATTATCACGTTGGCAGTTCTCCTGCATTGCAACGGTATCACAGCCATCCGGTACTACCGCACCGGTCATAATTCTGATGCATTCACCAGTCTGTACAGATTGCTGATAAGGTTTTCCGGCAAATGAGATACCCACGATTTTCAGCGGCTGTTCGCTAGTACTTGCAGTCGAAGCAAAAGCATAACCATCCATAGCCGAATTACGGTGCGGTGGTACATCAAAGTGGGCAGTAATATCACTAACCAGAATACGTCCCAGTGCATTGTGCAGATTAGCGCGTTCGGTGTGTTTAATGGCACTGAGGTCTTGCAAAATACGTTGCTGTGCCTGCTCAACGCTTAATGTGCCTTGTGGCATAATATCGCAGGAAACTGCATTAGCTGGTGGCGACCCGGTTATATCGTTGTTCCCCATTGTGTCTTTATACTCCACAGACTATGTGCTGTTTTGAGGCCGCGACTTTATCCCCACCTTTATAAGCGAACAAAGTAACCTGGCGTTTTTGATCTGATGTATCCAGACTAATAATAGCTTTGTTGTTCTTCACATCCAGTGAGCCGGTCGCTCTGTCATCAATAAACCAGTCAATACGTTCGATATTTTGCGTGCTGATTTTCAATTCACAGTTCTGCGCATCGACTTCTACATCCATTTGGTGGCGGGTTTGTTTGGCCAGAATGCGGGTGGCATGATTGTATAAATCAACATTGCCGTTTAACACGTCTTTTTGTGTCATGTAATGGCGTGCATCCGGCTCGACACCAAAATCTTCCAGCGGCATACCGGCGGCTTTGCCTACCCGTAACATGCGGCGGCTGGATACCCGGAAATCAGCGGAGCGCGGTAATTCTTTAAACGCACCTTTTAATAGACCGGATTCATCGATACCGGGGGATTCAGATAGAATTTTCAGTAGCAGATGCCGCCATACATTAGCGCCGCCCGCACCGGTATTATCGCTGGCCCCGAGAATCTGACCAATATTATGATCACGGAAACCCGCTGCAAACATATCGGCAGCACTGTAACAGTAAGCATCTGTAATCAGTACCACGGGAGCGGTATACACCTGGCCGATAGCGTTGGCATCATGGTCAGTGGTGATGCCGTGGCCAGTTGAATACAGTGCACCACTGGCATGTGCGCGACTGAGTGAGTCCACCCAAGGCTGGAGGTTTAATGCCGGGATCATTCGTGAAGGTGAGTTGCGACGGCATAGTTCACGCACCAGCGGGCTGCTTTTAAATTGTGCTTTTTCCGGCTGGATGGTGTGGGGTGTCAGTAGTTGTAACAGCGTTTCTGCAGCAGTAATCAGGCCGCCGGGATTGCCACGTAAATCTAATACCAGGCCATTTTGGGGTAATGCTTTTAACAATCGGATAATTTCAGCCAGATAAGCATTGTTATCCCGTACAGAAAATGAAAATAAACGCAGGTAGGCAAATTCGCCATCCGGGGTTTTGAGCGTAGAGGCCTTGATAATATCCGGCATATTGCTGGTGAGCGGTTCTGCCAGTGAAGGCTGAGTGGTTGGTGCTTCACCTGCGTTGGCATACAGGTGCTTGCGGCAGGCATTAATTTGTGTGGCCTGCAGGTGATAGCCCATTAACGATTCAAGGTATAAATCGGTGGTCTCGTCAGACTCTGCGGTATGTGTTGCGTGCGATGCGCTGCGGTTGAATGAGATGGCAGCACCTTCATCCGCAGTGGTAATTGGTGGCGCACCGAGCGTAAGCCATTCGAAATCACTTTCGCGTTCTTTGCCGCTTTTATCATGGTAAGTAATCCGGATGCTGACTTCTTCCGGTGGCAGGCTAATCGCCAATGTGCGGATGGTTAGTGAGCGTAGCCCAACTGCAAAACGCGCGGCGGTATTGCTGCCGGATTCCTGTTCACCATTGCGCCGGATAGCTTCTTCAATCGGCAGGCCATTCCATAAGACAACTTCGACACCGAGCTTAAAGTGTGCATGGCTGTAGTCTTTGGTGAGTTTGGTGACGATATAATGTGGATTTTCCTCATCATCAAAAAATTCTTCGACCAGGAACGGCAGAATAGCGGTCAGGCGGCGATAAGGCGTGGGTAATACATAATTGGTGTGCAGGTCATGCATGCTATGAATAATACTGAGTAATTCGCGGTGGAATTCCAGTTCGCTTTGCACTACATCATCTTGCGGATCTTCCAGCCGGTACTGCAATAATGTCAGGCGTTGTACCGGATTGATGCCGTATAAGGCTTCTTTGAGGTGTAAGTGGGCATACACTTGTTCAATCAGTACTCTGGCCTGATCGACCAGTGTTCTTTTGTCAGCAAGACTGAGGCCTGCATTAGCGGGCAGGGCATCCAGTAACCGGGGTAATTCAGCAGCTGAGTGACTAGCGGTTGAAAAATCGGTGAAGCTGTCAGGCATTCCAGACTCCCCCGAGTACGATGAAGAGCAAGAAAAGCAGTCCGGTCCCGCCAACCAGGAGATAAGCTCTGTCAACGCGCTTGTGGCCTTTCTTAAAAGCCAGCGTATGCTCATCAATTTCATTTACCTCATCTTCCGGTAATGACGGATCAAGCCAGACACGCTCATGAGCAAGGTCTTCGCACTCGATGGCAGCTACTGCTTCCGCAATGCTCGCCGTATAAAATCGGGTGTTGATGTCGACTAATTTCTTTTTCAGGTTGTTATGCACGTGCATATAAGCGATGTGTGCATTTTTAAAATTGGCGATATAGCGAATTTGTACGTTGTCACCGGGCTGGCTTTGAGATGGCTCCTCATCCTGAGTCAGTACTCTGACTTGTCCGGGTTGGTCTGCGTGGGTTTCAAGGTAAATGTAACCGTTCAGTCCTTTCATTCTATTTTGTTCCTTACGCTTATCGATTTCCGCATTTTAGCACACTGGATCTGGCTTCCCCAGAATTTAGCCTCCTCTTCCTCCTCAAATCGGGCTTCGACTCCGCTCAGCCCTCGGATAGAGTGCCGCGCCCTAAGCGGAGTCGAAGAGTAGGGTAAATAGGGTATCAAAATAAATAACTTATTATCTATCTGAATATCTTTTGAGGAGTCTATTGCCTGGGTAAATGACCTGCTGGTAATGGAAATTATTTAATTTTATTAAAAATCAAGTGGTTAATAATAATTTTGAAGAGTTGGCACACCCATTGCAATAACTTTAATAATACAACGGTCGATAAGGAGTTAAAGATGAAAGCAGAAAACTATGATGTGTTATACGACGAGTCACAACAGGTGCCGGTGAAGACATGGACGCGTGGTGTGCCGTTTGATGATAACGCAAAAAAGCAGCTTTCCAATATCGCCCATATGCCGTTTATTCATAAGTGGGTGGCGGCGATGCCGGATGTACATTTGGGTATTGGTGCCACCATTGGTAGCGTTATTCCTACGATTGGTGCGGTGATTCCGGCGGCGGTGGGTGTGGATTTAGGTTGCGGCATGATGGCGGCAAAAACCAGCTTGCGTGCTGATCAGTTGCCGGATGACTTGTCGCGTATCCGTAGTTTGATTGAACACCGGGTTCCGCATGGTTTCGTGAAATCACGTAAGCAGCGTGATACCGGAAGTTGGGCTAATTTGCCGGATGATGTGATGCAGGCCTGGAAGCCTTTGCATGACGGATTTGAGGGTTTGAAAGAAAAGCATCCTTTCCTAAGCAAGACGAACAACATTAATCAGCTGGGTACATTAGGTAGCGGTAACCATTTTATCGAGATCTGTCTGGATGAGTCTGACGCGGTTTGGGTGATGTTGCATAGCGGTTCGAGAGGTGTCGGCAACCGTATTGGTCGGCACTTTATTGAACAAGCTAAAAAGGATATGGAACGTTGGTTTATTAACCTGCCGGATAAGGATTTGGCGTATTTCCCGGAAGGCAGCGAGCACTTCGGCAAGTATGTTTCGGCGGTG
>CALHAO010000152.1 GCA_937931765.1 uncultured Thiotrichaceae bacterium | reverse complement strand
TTTTCATTCGGGACTTCGATGCCAATAGATGATTTACCAGGAATAACTTCCACCACCCGCACACTGGACACCAGCATGTTCCGCGCCAGATCATTCGCCAGACCAGAAATTTTACTAGCCTTGGTGCCGTCCGGTAGTTGCAATTCAAAGCGGGTAATAACCGGCCCCGGAATCATGTCATCGACACCGGCCCCCTTAACGCCATAATGTCCCAGCGCTTCAATCAGCGCCTCAGACAGGCGATTCAGAGACTCTTTCGTCTGTGTTACCCGCTCACGCGCTGGTGGCGGCGGGTCAAGCAAAGACAAACGTGGCAAGGTGATCATGCTATCAATAGATGAACGCGAAGCCACAAAAGCATCTGCAGCCGTACTGCGTGCGACAGCCTTTTTCTTTGGTGGTGCTTGCTTTGGCTTTACACCAGCATCGGCTGCTCCAGAGGCCGGTGCCGCCTTTTGAGGCTGCTGAGGTTGTTGTGCCGGTTCATCATCGGCTACATAGGAGTTTGTCTGACCGGATTGTGCACTACCTTCATCCACCCCATCATCAACAAAGCCATGCCCACGGCGCGGTTCATCAAACAGCGGATCATCCTGATCATCGTAAAGATCCTGGTCTAAGGGGGACGTTTTACGGAAAGGTAATGCAGGTGCGACAGGCGCTAAGGCTGAAACTCTATTAAGTAAGCTACCCATTTTACTGACTGAATTCCGGCTGGATTTCAGTAAATCCTTGCTCACCGATAAGGCTTTACCACTACGCCCCGCATCACGGTTAGCCGCAGACTTCTCACGGAAATCCTGTACCTTATCAAACATTTTCAGAATAAAGTCACCGACCTTTTCCGTCAGGTCAGCCCAGGAAATATCCCCCACCAACGTGATGCCACCAAGGAACAACGACAGCAGCAGTAGTAAGGAACCATATTGCCCCAGGAAAGTACCCGTCAGCAAACCCGCCACCAGTTTTCCTAACACACCACCACCAATACCTATCGGGTATGGCACAAACAATAGGTGCGCCAAACCGCTACCCGCCAACAAGGTGAAAATCGCACCCACCGCCGTAATGGCACTATTGATTCCACCAATCGGATTCGCAGGTGTGCGTAAATGTTTGGGGAAACGGAATGCGGTTAAACCGGATGCAACCAGAACCAGCGGCACTGCAAATGCCAGATAACCTAATAACCCAAACAAAAAATCGGCCAACCATGCACCCTTACAGCCCGCTAAATTAGCACATTTACCCACATGATTAGCGTTACGGTGGAATAAACCGGGGTCATTGGGGTTGTAACTTAATAGTGCCAACATGATCACTGCAGCAATGCCAATAAATATAATCACGGTGGCCTGCTGTAAGCTGGCACGCTTACGCTGATTTAACTTGATATCCGTACTCAAAAGTTCTATTCCTTAAATTTATAATGCTCAGCATGGTGCTTTCCCATACGTTTTTAGCAGCATGCTGATGTTTACATGCATACCATCGCAGCATGGCAGATGTTTAATTTTACTTAACCTATTCAGCAGGTCGCAATGAGTCAGGCATTAAATTTCTGACTCACCGGTCAATTATAGAACGTATCCTAGGTAACGATAAACACTTTACCCCGTTACGAAGCTCACATAGGATTACGGCATCATTAAGTTGACCGGCAGCACCGCCGGTTACATATCAGGAGAATTATACATGAACACCAGACATTGCAGACTGCTTATCCTTGGCTCAGGCCCGGCAGGTTACACAGCAGCAGTATACGCCGCACGCGCAAACCTCAATCCGGTATTAATTACCGGCATGGAACAAGGCGGGCAGCTAACCACCACAACGGATGTAGACAATTGGCCGGGTGACAATGATGGCGTACAAGGCCCAGAGTTAATGGAACGCATGAAGAAACATGCAGAACGTTTTGATACTGAAGTCATTTTTGACCACATAAAAAGCGTGGATTTACAACAACGTCCGTTCACTTTAGAGGGCCAAGGCACCTCATATACCTGTGATGCACTGATCATTTGTACCGGCGCATCCGCTATGTATCTGGGCCTTGAATCCGAAGAAGCCTTCAAAGGCAAAGGCGTTTCAGCTTGTGCAACCTGTGATGGATTTTTTTACCGCAACCACAAAGTAGCGGTTATCGGTGGCGGAAATACTGCGGTAGAAGAAGCGTTATATTTATCTAATATTGCATCTGAAGTAACATTGGTACATCGTCGTGATGAATTACGCTCTGAAAAAATTCTTCAGGATCACCTGTTTGAAAAAGAAAAGAACGGTAACATTAAAATTATGTGGAACCACACACTGGAAGAAGTACTCGGTGATAAGAGTGGTGTGACCGGTATGAGAATTAAAAGTACTCAGACGGATGAAACGCAGGATATTGACCTGATGGGTGTTTTCATTGCTATCGGACACAAACCAAATACTGCTATGTTTGTTGATCAACTGGATATGGCAGGTGGTTATATTAAAGTAAATAGTGGTTTGGAAGGCAATGCTACGCAAACCAGTATTCCGGGTGTTTTTGCAGCGGGCGATGTCATGGATCATGTTTATCGTCAGGCAATTACTTCAGCAGGCACCGGCTGTATGGCTGCTCTGGATGCTGAAAAATTCCTGGACAATCTGGCCAAAGAAGAACGAACTTAAGAAGATACATTAAACAATGACCCGTACACTTAGTCTGCACCTACTCAATCCAAAACAACCAGCAGAGGAATTTCCGCCGGTTGATTCAGCGTGGGATGAACCGAATGGTTTATTGGCAGTAGGTGGCGACCTGAGTGTGACCCGTTTAGAAAATGCCTATCGTTCGGGCATTTTCCCGTGGTTCGGGCCGGAAGAACCTATTTACTGGTGGAGTCCTAACCCACGTGCTGTGTTGTTTCCTGGTCGTATCCGCATCAGTCGCAGCTTAAGAAAAAGCATTAGAAACAAAGGCTATACTATTGTTTTTGATGAAAATTTCACTGACGTCGTTCAGGCATGCGCCGCACCCCGTAGCTATACCGCTGGCACCTGGATTACTGAAGATATGCATGCTGCTTACTGTCGCTTGCACCAAGCTGGCTTAGCGCATTCTGTTGAAGTATATAATCAACAAGGTGAGCTGGTGGGTGGTTTATACGGTGTCGCTGCTGGTGGTGTTTTTTGTGGTGAGTCGATGTTCAGTAGAGAGCCAGACACTTCAAAAATTGCCTTCGTTGCACTGGCTTACCATTTGTTAAAATGGGGGTTTTCTGTCATTGATTGCCAGATCAGTAATCCGCACCTGAGCAGTATGGGTGCTGAAGAAATTACCCGTGAACGGTTTAGAAATATTTTAAATGCTAATCCGGAGACACCAGAGGATACAGACTGGCAGATTGATACGACTGCGGATCTGTCGCTTTGGCACCCGGTTAGTTAAACCAAAGGATACATTATGCGTTTTTTACACACTATGCTTCGGGTCGGCAACCTCGACCGTTCTATTAAATTTTACTCTGAAGTACTTGATATGAAACCACTTCGCCAGAAGGAATACCCGGATGGTGAATTTACACTGGCCTTCTTGGGTTATGGCGATGAAAGTGAATCAACAGTACTGGAATTGACTTATAACTGGGGCACCAGTGAATATGATCTGGGTAATGCTTATGGTCATATCGCACTGGAGGTACCTGATGTTTATGAAGCATGCACCAAAATGAAAGCTGCGGGCGGAAAAGTGATTCGTGAGGCGGGGCCGATGAATGCTGGCTCAACGATTATTGCTTTTCTGGAAGATCCCGATGG
>CALHAO010000151.1 GCA_937931765.1 uncultured Thiotrichaceae bacterium | reverse complement strand
CTTCATGCCATTCATTAATCGTGAATAATATTTTCTTATAATCAGCAAAGCGCAAAATACTCCTAATCTTCCACTCACCTTTAATGGACTGGATATGGCTTGGGATTATCTATTTATTTTATTACTACCCATCACTATTGGGGGCATTGCTACGCTGGCATTTGCTTCAGTGGGCGAAAGCATCGGGCTTGTTGACTACCCTGATCACCGTAAACAACACAAGCAACCCACCATGACAACGGGTGGCTTATCTATTTTTGTCACACTGTTAACCAGCAGCATGTTGTTAATGCCTAAAAATCCTGAAATCTGGGTTTATTTCACCTGTAGTAGCATGTTGATTATATTAGGGTTAATTGATGACAGGGAAGATATTCCCGCTGCACATCGCCTTATAGCGCAAACGGTTATCGCATTATTCATGTGTGTGCATGGTGGAATTTTCATACAACAACTAGGTTACTTGTTCAATCATTCGCCCTTGTTATTAGGTCATTGGGGTTATTTATTCACAATCATTGCGGTCATTGCAGCTATCAATGCATTTAATATGATTGACGGCATTGATGGTTTATTAGGTAGCACTGCACTCATTATATTCTCAGCACTCGCCATTCTATTTGGTCTGGCAGGTGATACCGTTAACCTGAAATTCTCTTTACTCATCGCAATTTCGATTATTCCTTATTTATGGGCTAATTTACAAATCAGGCCAGTTTGGATTAGGAAAATATTTATGGGCGACACTGGTTCGATGTTAATTGGCTTTACGGTTGTTTGGTTGCTGATTCAGGGTTCACAGGGAGAACAGCGCAGTTTTTCTGTCGTGACAGCCCTATGGATTATTTGCTTCCCACTGATGGATATGGCCAGGGTAATGTTAGTGCGCAAGCTGCGTAAACAATCGGTGATGGAAGCAGACCGCAGCCACTTACACCATTTGCTGGGTGAGAACCTGCTGGGACAACCCAGCACTTTATTTATTATTAATACTTTCTCTTTGAGTGCAGCGGTGGTCGGTATCCTAATGGAACTAATGAATGTTCCTGACTCAATCAACCTGGTTTTATTCGTAGCAAGCTTTTGCTTCTATACTTATAGCGTACAAAAATTGTTGTTGATTCAACCTTTACCGACAAAAAACTAATCATTCACAGAACGGTACGGACAACAAAAAGGGAGCTATAAAGCTCCCTTTTTGTTATTAAACGATCGCGATCACTCAATCAGGATGGAAATGCAAACTGCACACCTTCCCGCACACCGGCTGATGGCCAACGCTGAGTAATTGTTTTACGCCGTGTATAGAAACGCATGGCATCAGGGCCATAAGCCGCCAGATCACCAAACAAAGAACGCTTCCAACCGCCAAAACTATGATAAGAAACCGGCACCGGCAATGGCACATTAATCCCGACCATACCGACCTTGATATTGTCCGAGAAGTAACGCGCAGCCTCACCATCACGGGTAAAGATACAAGTACCGTTACCGTATTCGTGCGCATCAATCAGATCCATCGCTTCCTGCATAGAATCCACGCGCATGACCTGTAATACCGGCCCGAAAATTTCCTCTTTGTAAGAAGTCATATCAGCCGTTACATTATCAATCAATGTAGCGCCAACATAAAAGCCACCTTCAAACCCTGGAACAACTACATCACGGCCATCTACGATCACCTTAGCACCCTGCTCTTCAGCACTACTGATATAGCCTTTAACCTTTTCCTGGTGCGCTTTAGTGATAACTGGCCCAAAATCATTACTGCTATCATTGAACTGGCCTGCTTTCAGCCCTTGCATAGCCGTGCTTAACTTATCCACTAATGCATCAGCCGCAGCATCACCCACAGCAACCGCAACAGACAACGCCATGCAACGCTCACCGGAAGAGCCAAATGCAGCACCCAGTAGCTGATTCACCGCATTGTCCATATCCGCATCAGGCATAACGATGGCATGATTCTTCGCACCACCCAACGCCTGACAACGTTTACCATTTGCTGTCGCTGTACTGTAAATATATTCAGCAATCGGTGTCGAACCGACAAAACTGACAGCCTGCACGCGCTTATCATGCAATAAGGTATCAACCGCTTCCTTATCACCATTCACTACATTCAGTACACCTGCCGGTAATCCAGCCCGCTGCGCCAACTCAGCGATGAACAATGTTGAGCTAGGGTCACGCTCAGATGGCTTCAGCACAAAAGTATTACCACTAACAATCGCCGCCGGATACATCCACAAAGGCACCATGACCGGAAAATTGAAAGGCGTGATGCCCGCCACTACACCTAATGGCTGAAACTCACTCCAGGCATCAATGCCGGGGCCGGTATTTTTACTATGCTCACCTTTCAGTAACTCAGGCGCATAACAGGCATATTCAATATTCTCAATACCACGCTGTAACTCACCACCCGCATCATGAGAAATTTTACCGTGCTCAGCACCAACTAATTCATTGATACGGTCAGCATTCTCTTCCAGCAACTGTTTGAAACGGAACAT
>CALHAO010000150.1 GCA_937931765.1 uncultured Thiotrichaceae bacterium | reverse complement strand
ATTATTGCTGCCAACCCGAAAGTTTTCCGTGAAATGGTGCAACGCCTGCATCCGGTATTAAGTAAGTAGCCGGAGAGTTGTGTGAAAATACAGTCCGCACAGGATAACAATGATGAAAAATAACAACATGAAACTAACAGTCATGAAAAAATTTCACCCCGCAAGCATGAAAGTTTTTAACTTTCACAGTAAAAAATCATGGCTTTCAGTGGCTGTTGCTGCCGTTTTATGGGGCGCAACGATTCCGGCACTACAGGCTGAAAGTTCACGTATTAATTTACAGAATACTGAAATTCGCACGCTGGTTGAAACGGTGTCGAAACTGACTGGTAAGAACTTTATTATCGATCCGGCAGTTCGCGGTAGCATCACTTTTGTATCCGGCGATGGTTTAAGTAAGGATGAGTTATACGAGACCTTTTTGTCCATCCTACAGGTTCATGGGTTGGAAGCGCTTGAAGTCGGCAATGTTATTAAAATTGTGCCACTGAACAAAGGTCGCTCTCAGGTTGCGCCGATTATTACGGAAAAGCCTGTTGCTAAGCCGGGTCAGCCAGCTGCTAAACCACGCCCTAAAATAGAGGCTGACCGTACAGTCACGCAGGTTTTTACCCTGCAATACATTCCGGTGAACACAGCGATTCAAACATTACAGCCCTTGGCGGGACAGGGCGAAACCCGGATTCAGTTCAATCAAGCCAGTAACGCGGTGATTGTTACGGGCCGTAAGCAGAATGTAGATCGGCTGGGAGCAGTTATCAAAAGCATTGATAAGCCTAATAATCAGGGCTTTGAATTAGTTGCACTTCGGCACTCGGTAGCTAATCAACTGGCCACTACATTGCGCGGTTTAATGTCCAGTGGCAAGTCGGCTGATGGTGGTGCAATTCCGCAACGTGTGTATATTTCAGTGGATGTGCGGACTAACAGTATTCTGGTCGCTGGTGATAAAGGTGATCGTGAACGGATGCGTCAAGTGATTGCTAAGCTGGATATTCCGCGCACACAACCGCCTGCAACACAGGTGGTGAAAATCAGATATGCGGATGCTACTCAGTTGCTGGAAACCCTGAAACAGTTACAGATTGCTCCGGCTAAAGAAGGTGGTGCGGCTGTTAAACAGGCACGAATGGCGGTTGATAAGAATACCAATAGTATTATTATTTCCGGCGAACGGGAAGATCGTGAGCCTATTCTGGCCGCGATTCAGCGCTTGGATATTCGGCCTACCCGGCCACCTGATACACAGGTCATCCGGCTTAAGCATGCTGATGCAACGAAACTATTAGAGACTATGAAGCAGTTGCAGATTACGCCAACCGCAGAAGGGGCTGGAACAGTCGATCAGGTTCGGCTGGCGATTGATGAAAGCACCAATAGCATTATCGTTGCCGGTGATAATGAGAAAAGACAGCCGATTATCGCGGCTATTGCACGACTGGATACGCCAAGAACACAACCGGCAGATACTCAGGTTGTACCTGTCAGGTATGCGGTGGCAACCCAGATTATTCAGACGCTTAAACAGCTACAGATAACCCCGACGGAAGGTAATACTGCTCAGCAAGTACGTCTGGCAGCTGATGAGCGAACGAACAGTATACTGATCTCTGGCAAACAACCGGATAGGTTGCCGATTATTGCGGCTATTCGCAAATTAGATACACCGAAGTCACGTGCAGGCGGTACCCGTGTTATTCGTTTGCGTTATGCGCAGGCTGAAGAATTAGTGGCTGTACTGAAAGAAACTGCCAGCAGTGTGCAGCAACAGACCGCAGGTACTGCGGCGGCGGCGGGTACTACTCCGGCAGCTTCCGGTGGTGTGGCGGGCAATAATGAAGTTAGTATTCAAGCTGATAAAACCACTAACTCCGTTATTATTACAGCACCGCAACATTTACAGGTGAGCCTGCAGCGGGTGATCTCACAACTGGATCAGCGTCGTCCACAAGTGATGGTGGAAGGTATTATTGCTGAGGTTTCTACTGACTTGTCCAATAAATTCGGATTTGGTTTGGTAGCCAATGGTGCAAGCAGTGGTGATGCTGGTATTGCCGGTTACAGTAACTTTGGAGGACTGGGTACAGCGTTGGGCCTTTTACAAGGCGCTACCAGTATTCCGGGCGGCTTCCTGTTAGGTGCTGGTAGTGATAAGTTCGGCATTGTACTGGAAGCGCTGAAGGGTGACGGGGCGACTAATATATTGTCAACACCAACACTGGTGACGCTGGATAACGAAGAAGCCAGTGTGGTGGTGGGGCAGAATGTACCTTTTGTAACGGGCTCTTTCAGTAGTACAGAGGGTGGTTCTGCAGAGAACCCCTTCCAAACCATTACTCGGCAGGATGTCGGTTTAACGCTGAAGGTGACACCACGGATTAATCGTGACAAGACGATTACCATGAAGATTGAGCAGGAAGTATCCAGTTTATCGACCAGTAGCTCAGCTTCGGATGTCATTACTAATAAGAGCTTAATAAATACTAGTGTTATGGTGGAAGATGGCCAGGTATTGGTATTAGGTGGTTTGATTCAGGATGATTTTAATGATTCTGAAACCAAGGTGCCGGTTTTATCTGATATTCCTGTTATTGGAGGACTGTTCAGAGGTAACACTACCACTAAAAAGAAGAAGAACCTGATGGTGTTTATCCATCCGGTGATTATGGCTGACCGACAGGCTGCGGATGCTTATACCCGTGCGAAATACCACAACCTGCAAAAGCAGCAAAAGCAAAGCAAGATTCTTACCCGGGGTAGCTTAACCGGTAATGCTGCGGTGTTCCCTGATCTTGAGTGTATTGATGGATTTTGTGCCAAGGGCAGTGCGGATGATCTGCATTTTAATATTCAGGCAGCACCGCAACGTGATATTAGCGGTGCTTTGCGTACGCCTTATCAGGGTGCACGACCATTGAATGTCAATGAATCAGCTTTCACGGCTAATGAATCAGCTTTCACAGCTAAATAAAGGGACTTCATGATGAGTGAAGCAATAGCCACTGATTTGTCCCTTACCGAGGCAGCGAATGAGGATTTGATCCACAAGGATCTGCCGTATGCTTTCGCTAAGCGGCACGGCATCTTGCAGGATGAAGAAGACATCACCTTATTGTTTTGTAAGGAAGGTTTGCGGCCTGAGGTGTTGTTGGAAGTTCAGCGTAATATTCCCGGTGATTTAAAGCTTGAGCAATTAGATGTTCCTGCTTTTGAGCGTATGCTGGCGGCGCGTTATGACCGTAGCCAGACGGGTGCGGCGATGATGCAGGATCTGGGTGATGAGGCTGATCTGAATGATATTGCCGAAAATATGCCGGAGCCAGAGGATTTACTGGAATCGGAAGACGATGCGCCTATCATTCGCCTGATTAATGCATTATTGACTCAGGCAGTAAAACAGAACGCTTCTGATATTCACATTGAAGCTTTTGAGACACGGATGCAGGTACGCATGCGTGTTGATGGTGTGCTCAAGGAAGTGTTAGAGCCACCAAGAAAGCTGGCTCCGCTGATTATTTCGCGTATTAAGGTCATGTCCAAGCTGGATATTGCCGAGAAGCGTGTGCCACAAGATGGCCGTATCTCATTACGTTTGGCGGGACGCCCAGTGGATGTGCGTGTCTCGACTCTACCTTCAGGTCATAGCGAACGGATTGTATTACGTTTATTGGATAAGCAGGCCGGGCGCTTGAATCTGAGCCATTTGGGTATGGAAGATAAGGTGCATGAGCGCCTGAAAGTATTAATCCAGAAACCACACGGCATTGTATTGGTTACGGGGCCAACCGGCTCCGGTAAAACCACTACTTTGTATGCAGCTCTCAGTAATCTGAATGATGCGCGACGTAATATCCTCACTGTTGAAGACCCGATCGAGTATTACATTGATGGCATTGGTCAGACGCAGGTCAATAATAAAGTTGAAATGACTTTTGCCCGAGGGTTACGTGCTATTTTGCGTCAAGATCCGGATGTGGTGATGGTGGGTGAAATCCGTGATCTGGAAACAGCTGATATTGCGGTGCAGTCGAGTTTAACCGGCCACCTGGTTTTTTCAACTTTGCACACGAATACCGCAATAGGTGCTGTGACACGGATGCAGGATATGGGCGTGGAACCTTACCTGTTGGCTTCCAGTCTTCTGGGTGTGGTGGCACAACGACTGGTTAGGACACTTTGCCCAGAATGCCGTAATCCGGTAGCCGCGACAGAGGGTGAATTTGAGTTGCTGCAGGCTAATTCCACGCAACTTGATTTCTCCCATAAACCGGTTATTTATCATCCTGTGGGTTGTAAGCAGTGTAATCATAATGGTTTTATTGGCCGTACTGGTATTTATGAATTAGTTGAGCTGAATAATGAAATTCGCCAAATGATTCATGAAGGTGCTAGTGAAATTGAGATGGAAAAAGTGGTGCGCAAAACTATGCCCAGCATGCGTGATGATGGTATACGGCTGGTGCTTGAAGGCAAGACCTCGTTGGATGAAGTGCTCAGAGTGACACGTGAGGATGAGCATTAATGCCAGCTTTTGAGTATCTGGCGTTAAACCCTGCCGGTAAGGAAGAAAAAGGTATTCTGGAAGCTGATACCGCACGTCAGGTGCGCCAGTTGCTGCGCAATGGCGATATGACGCCGTTGGAAGTGAATGAGGTAGCTCAGAAACAAAAACGTTCAGAGGGCAAAACTTTATTCGGTGGCAGTCTTAATTCAGCCGATCTGGCATTAATGACACGTCAGCTAGCCACACTGATTGGGGCAGGTTCCCCTTTGGAAGAGGCGTTGGGGACGGTGGTTCGTCAAACTGAGCGGGGCGCTTCACGGCGAATTTTCTCTGCGATACGTGCGCGGGTGATGGAAGGTCACACACTGGTATCTTCACTGGATCAGTTTCCGTCAGCCTTTCCGGCTTTATACCGGGCTACGGTCGGGGCTGGCGAACAATCCGGTCATCTGGAAGAAGTACTGGAGAGATTGGCTGATTACACCGAAAACAAACAAATGAACCAACAGAAAGTATCTACAGCTTTTGCGTATCCAGCGCTGTTGTCGTTGGTGGCGGTGGGTATTGTGGTGGCACTGCTTAAATTTGTAGTACCTAATGTTATTAGTGTTTTTGAATCATTTGATGGCGAGCTGCCGCAATTAACAAAAATCTTAATAGCCAGCAGTGATTTTCTGGAATTTCATGGTTTTAAATTATTGATTGGCATTGTTTTATTGGCTGTTTTTATTCGTTATTTACTGAAAGTGCCGATTTGGAAAGAACGTTTTCATCGCTTATTATTGAAATTACCGCTGATTGGCCGCCTGGTTCGGGGTATTAATACTGAGCATTTTGCCCGCACATTGAGTATTCTGGCTTCCAGTGGCGTGCCGATTCTGGATGCTATGAAAATTGCTGGTGGTGTTATCAGTAATATTCCGATGCATAAGGCTGTGGATGCCGCTACCATTAAAGTCCGTGAAGGTATGGCTATTAATAAAGCTTTACAGCAATCCGGTTATTTTCCACCCATGGTCATCTATCTGATTGCCAGTGGCGAAGGCAGTGGTCAGTTGGACAACATGCTGGAAAGAGCAGCTATTCAGCAAGAGCGTGAAACTCAGTCACGCATCACAAAAATGGTGAGTTTATTGGAGCCATTATTAATTTTGATTATGGGCGGTGTTGTTACCTTGATTGTATTAGCCATAATGATGCCAATATTAAATATGCCCTCATTTATCCGTTAGGTATTACCGGTCATCCTTCTCATAGAAGTATTTTTCCCTGTATAAGCTAAAAATCCTTATTAGTCTTATTTAAGTTCGCATGAAAAAATTTATCAAGTGCTGTTGATAATTCATGTTGCTTATCTAAACACTTTTATCAGGGTTGGTTTTATTGAACCAATATTAGGGATTTTTACTTGTTGGAGGGAATATGGACAAATTTTTCCGTAGTGCCAGCTGTTTATTGTTGACCCTTGCACTTGCCCAAAGCGCTCATGCGGTTGAGGATAAGTCAGGTGTTGTACTGAGCTTTGATGATACTTATGTCGATCAGTGGCATGATTATTTCAGTAATGTCAGCAGTGATGTTAAAGCTACTTTTTTTATCAGTCATTGGCATACTTTGACTGCTGCACAAATACAGAAACTGCGCGACCTTGAAGCCGATGGCCATGAAATTGGCAGTCACAGTTATGATCACCAAGGCGTTGCGGGAGACTATAATTTTGATCCGAACCGTACTGATGAATACTTAAATGAGCAAATCATTCCAGTGCTGGCTGATATGCAGGCTGATGGGTTTAATCCGGTGAGTTTCTCGTATCCTTCTGGTGAGCGTAATGAGGTTTATGATGCGGCCATCAGGCCCTATTTCCCTTATTTGCGAACCACTTTTGCGGATGAAACTCTGGATCTGTTTCAGATGGATGACATATTTCACAGTGAAAACTCGAATTATGGTGTGTTAGCAGGTGATGGTATTGATAATGCTTACAATAATCCGATTGCTGAAATAGAGGCTGCATTTTTGCGCGCTAAAACCAACAATGAGATTGTGACGTTGTATGCTCACCGCCTGCTTCAGGACGGTGCAGAGAACGAAAACTATACCTACGGTATTCGTATCAGTAAGCTGAACCAGGTGATTGCTGCTGCTCAGCAAATGGGTCTGAAATTTTATACGTTTGCTGAAGCCTACCAAATTGGTAACCTGAACCCACCAGAACCACCTAATAATATTACGGTGAGTGTTGAAGGTAATCGCGCACATATCCGCTGGAGTGATCTGGCTACGCATGATCTGCTGGGCATTGTTCCTGTCGGAACCACTGAGTGGCAGAGTGGCATGCCTAGCGCAACAAC
>CALHAO010000149.1 GCA_937931765.1 uncultured Thiotrichaceae bacterium | reverse complement strand
TTCGCTGCCGTGTAATACCAGAACAGACAGGTCAGGTGTGAATTTTTCTGCTTCGCGCCGCCAGTTACTCATCAGGCTGGTCGGGGCAATCACTAGGCTAGGTAGTTGTGAGCGCCCGGCTTGTTTTTCGATTAACAGGTGTGCCAAGGCTTGGATGGTTTTACCCAAACCCATGTCATCAGCCAGTACACCATTAAACTTGAATTCACGCAGGAATTGCATCCAGCTAAGGCCATCCTGCTGATACGGACGTAATTCAGCGTTTAAACCTTCAGGTGGTTCAACGGTTTTAACACCTTGGAAATTGAGCAGCTTATTGCTCAGAACTTTTAATTCATCCGCACCTTTCCAGTGTAGTTTCGGGTCATTTAACAGGCTGGCCAGTTGCATGCCCTGAAATTTACTCAGGCGTAATTTGCCCGAATTATCCAGTGGTTGCGAGTCATACAGTTCAATCAGTGTGTTCAGGACATTGCGCAGGCGGCTGGCTTCCAGTTTCACCCAGCGTTTCTGATCCAGCGGCACCAACATGTATTCTTGAGCATCCAGCAGGTTGTGTAATTCCTGCGGGTCTTTCATCTGCCCAAGCATTTCAACCAGAATAGGCAGCAGGTTGATCCGTTTGCCTTCGATCACAAAACCGAGGCTAATATCAAACCATTCCTGGCCATGTTGTTCCAGTTCGCCGTGCCATTCATCGACCAGCGTAAATTCCATGCTGAAACTGTCATCGCGGGTTACCCGCCAGCCATCGGCTTCGAGTTCCGGCAGGGTATTATCCAGAAAGTTATTCCAGCGCAAGGCGACTAAGGTTGCATTATCTGCGTCTAGAATCAGCTCTAAAGGTTTGAAACGGCTGTTGTCTTTAGGCGCTTCAAAACCGGATGCCGCCAGACAATCGATGGCCTGTTGTTCCTGATCCGGTTGGCGGTGAATGCGATAGCGCAGGTTGTCTTTACGAATCAGCGAAAGGGCTTGCTGATGATCCGGCTGAATCTCATGGCCGTCATAATCAAAACTCAGGCTGGCAATGTGCAGATCCGGCAAAATACCCGACAGTTCTGGGTTATCTAACCGAGGAGCAGCGCGTAATTCCAGCACAGGAATAACCTTACCCACATGAATATCAACCGCTTCCGGATTCATTTCTTTGGCTGGTAGCGGGATTTCTGCTTCGGGGAACATATCCAGCAGTTTCTGGCTGACTTCCTGGGTTTTATCTTTGGGGATTGGCGGCGCTTTGAGTAAATTGATCACTTGGTGTGGTGTGAGTGGCGCATGATGCAGCAAACCGATTTCACTGCGTAATACATCAATATAGTAGAGCTGATCCATCCAGAAGTAATCCTGAATAGCAGTGGAGGTAACTGCCCGAATTTCCTGCCGCTGTTCGTCTTCTGTTTTTTCCCACTCAAACTCCAGTGTGCGTGGTTCACCTTCTGTCAGTGGGGAATAATCGGTTTTATTCCAGAATGCGCGCCCGGTTTTCAGCATCATGGTGAGTGCGATACGGCCAATACCGCCAGTCACTGAATAGGCCTTGCCCTCTGAGGCATAAAGATTGTTATGCCGATGCGGCATCAACATATGACTTATGTCGCGGTCTTCCGGTGTGCATTGAAAACCGGGATCTTTCCAGTCATGTAACAAATCGCTGAGTTGTACCCGATAGCCCTGGCCATAGCCACCGCGTTTTAATTTAGTAGCGCGTCTTGGCTCAACATCCAGTGCATTGCTGCCTTTGTCTTTCTGGCTTAACAGGAATAGCAGATCCATGCGTGATGCTGGCTGTTGTTCCTCTGCTGGTTGAGGCAGTGGTGTTTCCGGAGCCGTTTGTGGATTCTGGTTGGTATTTAATTCTGCCAGCCATAGTTCAATGGCGGTGGGCTGCTTAATTTTCCGTTCAATGTGTGTACTGCTGATGGTCGTGCTGACATCGCCAACCACATAGTCAAGTAGTGCTGCAACACCGTGTTTACACTGTTTATGCACCGGACAGCTGCAACGGCTGCGGATCTGAAAATTACTCAGATCGATGCTAACCCGCACAGTATATTTTTGTTCGCCCAATACGCTGGCTTCCAGTTCAACTAAGCTGAGGCCAGGCACATCATTGCTACGATCGATAACTCTGCGGTTTTCAAAATAGTGGATGCCACGCTGTAGTGTGGCTTCATCGAAACCTTTTAATACCATATCAGGGGGGAAGCCGTTTTGTCGTAGCGCTCTGGTATGTTCAGGTTTTAACATTTCTTGGTTCTGGACGGTAGTCATGCAGCAAGTCCGGCCCTTATGTTTATATTAGTAAACCGCTCATTATAGAAGCGTAGCTATGACTGTCAATTGAACAGTCGATAACACAGGGAGATAAAAGGTTAATTTTGCATTTATTCCACATTTTTACTCTTGAATTTTATCTGCCCCACCCCATTTACTACGCAACAAGCAGCATGTGAGTTTTTTCAGGTATCTATCCTTATGAAAAAATGAACAATGCATACTTAACTAAACATGATGTCTATGAGGATTACCAAGTAATGAGTGCTACTGCTGAAAAAGAAAGCCTTGAGTTTCAAACTGAAGTCAATCAACTGTTGCAATTAATGATCCACTCGCTGTATTCCAATAAGGAAATTTTCCTGCGTGAGTTGATTTCTAATGGTGCGGATGCATGTGACAAATTGCGTTTTGAAGCCATTGCTGACGATAGCCTGTATGGCGGCGATGGTGAGTTACGTGTTGAAGTATCATTCGATGCGGAAGCAAATACTGTGACTATTAGTGACAACGGTATTGGTATGAACCGTGATGAAGTGGTTACTAATATTGGTACGATCGCTAAGTCCGGTACCAAAGAATTTCTATCCAAAATGACGGGTGATGAGCAGAAAGATTCTCACATGATCGGCCAGTTTGGTGTGGGTTTTTACTCTTCATTCATTGTTGCTGACAAAGTTACACTG
This sequence comes from uncultured Thiotrichaceae bacterium, assembly GCA_937931765.1. Classification (GTDB taxonomy): domain Bacteria; phylum Pseudomonadota; class Gammaproteobacteria; order Thiotrichales; family Thiotrichaceae; genus Thiolinea. The sequence continues at coordinate 1,334 of CALHAO010000149.1, read as the reverse complement.
ACGACGCGTCGCGCTGGTGCAGCTGCTGATGAGGCGGTGCAGTGGGTATCTGATGGTCAGTCCGGCTATACACTGGAAAGTGTGACTAAAGATGGCCGTGGTACTGAAATTATTCTGCACCTGAAAGAAGAAGAAAAAGAATTAGCTGATAGCTGGCGTTTACGCTCAATTGTGACTAAATATTCTGATCATATCCCGCTGCCAGTGAAAATGATTAAGCAGCCTACGCCGGAGCATGATGAAGAAGGCAATGAAAAGCCATTGCCGGATGATCTGCCGGTTGAGTGGGAAACTATCAATAAAGCTAATGCTTTATGGACACGCTCAAAAAGTGAAGTGACTGACGAGGAATATCAGGAGTTTTACAAGCACATTTCTCATGATTGGCAAGAAGCACTGACCTGGTCACACAACCGTGTTGAAGGTAAGTTAGAATATACTTCACTGTTGTACCTGCCTTCTAAAGCACCGTTTGATCTGTTTGAGCCTCAGCAAAAGCAAGGTATTAAGCTGTATGTGCAACGTGTATTCATTATGGATGACACTGAAAACCTGATGCCACGCTACCTGCGTTTTGTACGTGGGGTGATTGATTCTTCAGACCTGCCATTGAACGTGTCGCGTGAAATCCTGCAGAGCAATAAAACCATCGATTCGATGAAAAATGGTTCTGTTAAGAAAGTATTGGGCTTGCTGGAAAGCATGGCTAAGAATGATGCTGATAAGTATCAGGCGTTCTGGAAAGAGTTTGGTCGTGTGCTGAAAGAAGGCCCTGGCGAAGATTTCTCTAACCGTGAACAGATTGCTAAATTACTGCGTTTTGCATCTACCAATGATGACAGCGAAAACCAAACAGTATCACTGGAAGACTATGTCAGCCGGATGAAAGAAGGTCAGGAGAAGATTTATTACATCTCTGCTGATTCACATACTGCAGCCAAGAACAGCCCGCACCTGGAAGTATTCCGTAAGAAAGGCATCGAAGTTATCTTACTGTCGGATCGTGTTGATGAGTGGTTGACTAATAGCCTGAATGAATTCGATGGTAAGTCACTGCAGTCAGTTGCTAAAGGTGAGTTACACCTTGATGCGCTGGATACCGAGGAAGAAAAGGAAGAGCAGAAGAAGGCAGAAGAAGATTCTAAGAGTCTGATTGAACAGATTAAAGAGAACTTGAAAGATAAAGTTGAGGATGTGCGTGTTTCACATCGCCTGACTGACTCACCTTCCTGCATCGTGCTGAGTGATCATGATATGGCGCTGTACATGCAGAACCTGATGAAGCAGGCTGGTCATGATATGCCATCTACTAAGCCAACGCTGGAAATCAATCC
>CALHAO010000148.1 GCA_937931765.1 uncultured Thiotrichaceae bacterium | reverse complement strand
ATCGGTGAGGCTACGGTGGATTTCGTGCGCCAATTCCGCTTGGATTATGCGGTAGTGGGAATCTCGGCGTTGGACGAAGATGGCACCTTGCTGGATTACGATTACCGTGAAGTCAAAGTCACTCAAGCCATACTGCAAAGTGCCCGTAAAATCTGTCTGGTCACGGATAAAAGTAAACTGGGCCGTAATGCACCGGTAAGGGTAGGGCATGTCTCGCAGTTGAGTGACTTGTTTATGGATGAATTACCTTCTGAGGAGTTGCGGGAAGTTTGCCTGCAACATGAAGTTAGTTTGCATACGGTAGTTTGAATAATGTTTCTATACATACACGGTTTTAACTCATCCCCTCTGTCCCAAAAAACTCAGGAGTTCCGCCGTTGGCTGGCCGAACGAGGTCGAGAAAACGAATGGATCTGTCCCGACTTGCCTCACCAACCCACTGAAGCCTTCGCTCTGTTATGCACGCTGGTAGAACAAGCCCAAATCAAACCAAAACTAGTCGGCAGTTCGCTCGGGGGGTTCTATGCCACAGCCCTATCAGCCCGTTACGATCTGAAAGCAGTAGTCATCAATCCGGCAGTACATGCCCCCTTAGTATTGCGCTCCGCACTAGGGCCGCAAGTGGGTTATTACGATGATACGCAGTATGAGTTCACCCAACAGCACCTTGATGAACTGCAGGCATTGGATCTGCTGGCTCCAGCCAATCCGGACAACATACTACTGATGCAGGAAAGAGAAGATGAGGTGTTGGACTGGAAAGCGGCGGTGGATTATTACCGTGATTGCCACCAGTTAGTGTTTCGTGGCGGCGACCATAGTTTTACCCGCTTTGGGGACATTATTGAGTTGATTGATCGTTTTTAGGTTCAGTCACCTGTATCTAAGGATGAGTGCTGCACCCAATAAAATAACTTAACCTTTGCCTTTGGTAGCGGTTTTGCCCGGCTTGGCTTGTGCTTCAATAAATTTAATGATGATTCCGGCAACATCTTTTTCGCTGGCGTATTCAATGCCTTCCAGTCCTGGCGAAGAATTGACCTCCATGACTACCGGGCCATGATTGGAACGCAATAAATCTACACCAGCAAGGTTTAAGCCCATGATATTGGCGGCACGTACCGCAGTGGAGCGTTCCTCTGGTGTGATGCGAATCAGTGAAGCGGTGCCACCCCGGTGTAAATTGGAGCGAAACTCACCCGCTGCACCCTGGCGTTTCATGGCTGCTACTACTTTGCCACCGACCACCAGACAACGAATATCAGAGCCTCCGGCTTCTTTAATAAATTCCTGCACCAGAATATTAGCCTTCAGCCCCATGAAACCTTCCATGACACTTTCTGCGGCTTTATCCGTCTCGGCGAGCACGACGCCAATGCCCTGAGTGCCTTCCAGTAGTTTGACCACAACCGGTGCGCCACCGACCAGCTTAATGACTTCTTTGACATCATCCGGCTTATTGGCGAACCCGGTGACTGGTAAACCGATGCCTCTGCGGGATAATAATTGTAATGAACGTAATTTATCCCGTGAGCGGGTTAAAGCCACCGATTCGTTTAATGGATAAACTCCCATCATTTCAAACTGACGCAGCACCGCCGTACCATAGAAAGTAACTGATGCGCCAATACGCGGAATCACTGCATCAAAGTCGTCCATCGGTTCACCCCGGAAGTAAACCATCGGTTTGTGTGAGGCGATATTCATATAACAGCGTAAAATGTCGATGACTTTGACGGTATGCCCTCGCTCCTCAGCAGCTTCAATCAGACGGCGGGTTGAATACAACTTGCGGTTGCGGGAAAGAATGGCAATTTTCATGAGTGTCCTCGGGTGGCGGGTAGTGCAGTTGGATTGGTTATTATTAAGATGATTATGGCACAGTTATTTGCTACTTACTCATTAACGGTGTGGATATAAACGTCGCGTTGCGGGTAAGGTATTTTTATATCGTGATGCTTAAATTTATCCCAGATTTTCAGCATCACTTCGCTCTTTATATTCGCGCAGCCATTCATCGGGTCTTTAATCCAAAAGCGTACTTCAAGGTCGATGGAGCTATCGCCAAAACCTTTCAGCAGGCAGTTCGGGCCGGGCACATCCAGGACTCGCGGTGTTTCCTTGGCAGCTTCGATACACAAGGCGATGGCTTCATGAGGATTTGTATCATAATGGATGCCCACTGAGCACCTTAGCCGGACATTATCGTTGGTATGTGACCAGTTTTCCACCCGCTCATTAATTAATTCATCATTAGGGATAAGGTGTTCGGTACCGTCGCGGGTGATCATTGAAATATACCGCGCGCTGAGGCGGTTGACCTTGCCATAACGACCATCGGAAACAATGGTATCACCGGGTTTGATGGAGTCATCAGATAACAGGATGATACCGGCGATCAGATTAGAGAACACTTTCTGTAAACCCAGGCCAATCCCGACGGCCATCGCACCACCAAACAACGCAAAAGCGGTCAGGTCGATGCCCACGGTGTACAGCCCGATCAGGAAAGCGATGCCCACCAGCATGAACTTGGAAATTTTACTAAACAAGGCCCGCGCAGAGAGGCTCATGTCCAGTTTGCTGTGCAGCGTGCGGTCGATCATTTCCGAAATGGACAGGGCTATCCAGACAAAGGTAGCCACGGAAAGTGTAGAGGTGAGTAGATCATAAACACTTAAACCGTTTTCGCTGGTGTCAAAGCGAATATTATCCAGCCAATCGATGACCAGTTGAAGGTAGCCGGTCAGGCTCAGTGCGGCGATTGTCCAGATAATCGCGGTAATCGTGTGGCTAATGGTGTTATTGCTGATAAAAGTTGAACCCATGCGGATCAACAGAAAGGCAACGGCCAGATAGCTGGCTTTAGTCAGTATTTGGAAACCAGCACCTTGTATTTGATGTATCAGGATGCCAAGACCTAGTAACAGCAGTATGCTCAGTGGCAGTATTGTGCGCCGCAGGAGTCGGTAAAAGAAATCTTTAAGTCTTTTGTGGCGGGCTTCAACGGGGTGCAGGCGTATTTTTTCACGGATGTGTTTATTGAAGTATAAGGCGATGATGAAACTGACTACCACGACGCCGTACTGAATCAGGCGATCTGGTGTAAACAACCAGTCGGTGACCCAGATCATATAGATCCTTAGCCATTCCAGTGTCGCGTTAATGTCCAAAATTCAGGTGTCCGCTGCGTCTGTAAGAAAGCGGATATGTTAACAGTCTGTCGGAGTTTGCCAAAATAAACGCTTATTCTTGTTTTTCACTACTACGACTCAATAGTTGTTCATTTTCTGTTCTGTAATCATGCGGCATATTCGCACGCCAAGCGTGCTTTTCGAGCATAATTGTGCAAAAAATAAGAAGTTTAGTAAAAAAGTGATAAATACTAAAAATAGTTTGTGACTTTTTTACTACATTTAGCGTCTAATCCGCATCAGTTTTTGAATTTTATAATATTCCAACAATTTTTAAGTTTAATCAGGAGCTACTCCAATGAAAAAAAATATAATTGCATTGTCTGTATTCGGTGCTTTGTCTACTGCATCAGTTGCACAGGCAGCTGAAGTAACGTTGTATGACTATGATGAAGCGACCAGTGCTTACGAAGAAGCGTACTTCACCGGTGGTTTGAGTGTCAGCAATGGTCGTAAAGATGACCAGACGGCATACGATTTCAATGTTGGTGCCGATTATGATCGTGTATTCAGTTCTCCAAGCCGCGACGTGACGACTAAGGCTAATATTGATGGACGTATCAGTCGTGCGGGTACGGCGGGTGCGAGCAAGCAGGATAATTATGTTGCTGCTATCAGTGGCACGATTGATAACTATTTCACGCCGGGTAGCAATGGTGCTTTCTGGTTCGGTAGTGCTTCTGTGCGTGCCAATGATGCGTTTGATGATCTAGAAACGACTGCCAGCGTAGGTGTTGGTTACGGACGCGTTGTTAACGTGACTCCAATGGCTAAAGCCATTCGTGTTGTTGAAGAGTTAGTACAGTTAGGTGTGCTGAGAAACAAGCCAGCAAAATCTGTTTATCAGCAAATGGCTAATATTATTGACCGTGAAAGTGAGTACCGTAGCCGTTACGGTTTCAATGAAGATTATGAGCTGAAGTGGATTACTGACATTCTGGCTACATTACAGACAAATATCAGCACAGCCGGTACGCTGAAAGCACGTGATGTATTAGTTGATGAGCGTATTTCTCAGCGTCGTTATGGCTGGAAGGTACGTGCTGGTTTGGGCTATGTAGGTACTAACTTTGATGGTCTGAAAGACAAGCCATTATTGACTGCTGGTGCAGAATATCATCAGCCACTGAGCAACCAGACGCAATTCTCTAATGAAGCGACGGTTAACGCGATCATCAATGATGGTGATAACGGCTATAACTTCAACAACGCTATGTCTTTGACGCATGAAGTTGATGATCGTCTGGATTGGGAAAATAGCTGGAACTTAGGCTATACCAAAAACACTGATAACGGTGATGATGTTGTGACTAACTCAGTGGCTTCCTCATTGATCTATGAGTTGAACAATACATTGGATCTGACCACTACATTAGCTGCTCAGAATATTAGCGGTAGCAGCAGAACCATCACTGAAACTGACAATGGCAACACGATTAGCTATGCGGAAGATGGTACAGATACGTCATTGGTAGTTGGCGTACGTTATCGCTTTAAGTAATAGTTACTATTGATGTAATACGCATGAATCAAGGGGAGCCATTGTGCTCCCCTTGTTTTATTGGGATCGTAATAGTTATGGTAATTCAGATACAGTCACTGCTTCGGTGCTACAATTGTGCTTTGCATCAATGGGGCTGGTAGTCAGCGTGGTTTCGAGGTATCGACCCTCCTCAGTCATTGCCTGTGGCGAGTGTGGCAAAATTTATCAATATCAGGCAGTTCTGGCGGGACAGGAAGCCATCTGTTTGCGATGTGGTGGTGTCTTGTACCGGAATCGTTTCCGTATGCTGGACAGTGTGCTGGCCTTAACGTTGACCGGTATTATTCTGTTTGTGCTCACTAACTTTTTTCCTTTACTGGGCCTCAAGGCACAGGGAATGGTGCAGGAGCTCACACTCTGGAAAGCTACTATCACCTTTTGGCAGCAGGGGTTTCAGTTGCTGTCTGTTCTTCTGTTGTTAAACCTGATTGTTTTCCCACTATTTGAATTATTCACCCTACTCTGGGTGATGTTAACTATCCGTTTTAATTTATCAACACACTTAGCCAGACACTTGTACCGTTGGATGCAACAGTTCAAACCGTGGGGTATGTTGGAAGTATTTATGCTGGGTGTATTAGTGGCAGTGGTGAAGCTGGGTGATCTGGCCGTACTGGTGCTCGGGCCTGCGTTCTGGTCATTTGCTGCATTGATTGTGTGCATGGCAGCGGCCACGGCCATATTAGACCCTTTTGTGGTCTGGAACAGCCTGAAGCCGGATGATAGCGATGAGTAACGGGTCAGGTAGTATGCCGCATGATTTCCTTCATTGCCGTGTGTGTGGGTGTCTGAGTCACAAGCCGGATACACAATATCAATCTGGTAAATATGATGTGCTGTACTGTCCCCGTTGTGGTGTCAAACTAAAAACGGGTGTCAATAATAGTATTGAAGTGACCTGGGCGTTGTTGATTGCGGCGGCGATTCTGTACATTCCAGCCAATCTTATGCCGGTGATGAGTGTCTATATGTTGGGTAGTGGACAGCCTGACACTATTATTAGTGGGGCAATGCACCTGGTGGAGGCCGGACAATGGCCACTGGCATTGCTGATTTTTGTGGCCAGTATTGTGGTGCCATTACTTAAATTATTCTCGCTGGGGTTTTTACTGGTGAGTATTCAAAGAAAATCTTCCTGGCGTCAACGGGATCGGGTGCTGTTATACCGCGCAACAGAATACGTAGGGCGCTGGTCGATGGTTGATGTGTTTGTGATTGCGATCCTTGCTGCATTAGTGCAATTCGGTAATATCGTGCGGGTGGAAACTAACATCGGTACGCTGTCGTTCGCGGCGGTGGTGGTGTTGACGATGATTGCGGCGCACACGCTGGACGAACATCTGATTTGGGAAGTTGAGGATACAGACGCATAGATGACTACGGATACAGATAATAACTCCGAAATTGATGACACAGTAATTAATGTAAGCACTGTGGAGCCGGAGCCGGAATATCAGCTGCCGGAAGCAGCTGTGCGACGTCATCGTGCACCATCACCTGTGTGGTTGATTCCGTTAGCAGCGCTGCTGGTGGGGGCGTGGCTATTGTTCCAATATTGGCAGCAACGTGGTGAGGTGATTACCGTGTATTTCCCTAGTGCTGAAGGCATTGTCGCTGGAAGCACGGAAGTCCGTTATAAGGAGGTAACGGTAGGCAAGGTTAAACAGGTGACGCTGGATGATGAGCTTAATCCAATGGTGACACTGTCGTTGGGCAAATCAATTAGCCGCTGGCTGGATTGCAGTGCGCAATTCTGGGTGGTTAAGCCCCGTGTGCGTGGTGCTGAGGTTTCTGGTTTGGGTACCCTGTTTTCTGGTACTTACGTCGGCATGATTCCGGAGCGCCCGGAAAATCAATTGAATGATGACGGTTCGATGTTTTGTTATGAAGGCCTGGAGGGTGCACCGGTAGTTAAGCCTGACCGGCCGGGTCGGGAATTCACATTGATCACTGAATCGATGGGGTCGCTGGATATTGGCTCGCCGCTGTTTTATAAGCAGCTGGAAGTTGGTGAGGTGATTCGTTACAAGTTATCTGAAAAGTCAGGGCAGATTGAGGTGGGTGTGTTTATTGATCAGCCTTACTATCAGTTTGTTAATAAAGATACGCGGTTCTGGAATGCTAGTGGTGCTGAGTTCAAAATGAATTCAGTAGGTGCTGAGTTTCGTATGGAATCACTAACCTCGTTGATTATTGGTGGCATTGCGTTTGATTCACCAAGTGAGGGTGGTGATAACCGTATGGCCAGTGAAGAGTTTAGTTCATTTACACTACATGCTAATTTCGACAGTAGTCGCGAAAAACAGTACACCAACCGCTTGTATTATACGGTGTATTTTAATGGTTCTCTGCGTGGTTTGGGGGAAGGTGCGCCAGTCGAGTTTCAGGGTATACGTGTAGGGGCCGTCGAGAAGATTAAAATGCACCTTGATCCGGGCACTCTGGATGTGCGCATTCCGGTCTTGATTGCTATTGAGCCGCAACGCTTCTCGGAAGATATTACCGTACAAGGCAGTGCGGAGTTTATGGAAGGCATGGTCGATAAGGGCATGCGGGCGACTTTGCAGAGTGGTAATCTGTTGACGGGGCAAAAATACGTTGCGCTGGGCTTTGATAAAAAGAGCGCACCAGCCAGTATTGAACGTGGTCAGTTTCATGCTGTTTTCCCCACCAGCACGACACAGGTTGAAGAGTTATCTGAGCTGGCGCTGGGGATTGCTGAGGATGTCAAAGTCACGCTGGCAAGCATTAGTAGTTTTATGCAAAGCCGTAAGTTGGATGAGACGGTTGATAGCATGAATCAGATGTTGGACGAAACGGAGA
>CALHAO010000147.1 GCA_937931765.1 uncultured Thiotrichaceae bacterium | reverse complement strand
GGGCCGAAAGATTTGTGGACGCTGTTAATAGATAAAGAGGACATAATTAACCTTTCACCGAACCCGCCATCAACCCACGCACAAAGTAGCGGCCAGCGACGACATAAACCAATAAAGTAGGCAGCGCCGCAATAATCGCCGCCGCCATGTGTACGTTGTATTCTTTAACACCCGTCGAACTATTCACCAGGTTATTCAGCGCCACCGTCATCGGCGCACCTTCACCTGATGCGAACGATGCGCCAAACAGGAAGTCATTCCAGATATTGGTGAACTGCCAAATCACCGTAACCACAATAATCGGCCCCGAACTCGGCAGCATAATGCGCCAGAAAATCCCAAGGAAACTAGCGCCGTCAATCATCGCCGCTTTCACCAGTTCATCCGGAAACGCTTCGTAATAATTACGGAAAAACAGCGTGCTAAAACCAATACCATAAGTCAGATGCACCAACACTAGCCCCGACGTTGAACCCGCCAAACCCAATGTACCCAACACCTGAGACATGGGAATCAGCACAATCTGAAACGGAATAAAACAACCAAACAACATCAGCGCGAACACCCAACGATGCCCCGGAAACCGCCATTTAGTCAGCACATAACCATTCAGAGCACCCAGAATAGTGGAGATGAAAACCGCCGGAACCACCATTTTGATCGAAGTCCAGAAGTAGCCATTGATCCCTTCACAGGTCAGCCCGATACATGCGCTACCCCATGCACTTAACCAAGGCTCCAGCGTCCACTGGATCGGTAGCGCCAGCATATTACCCTGACGGATTTCTTCCAGCGATTTGAAGCTGGTTACTAACATGACGAACAAGGGCAATAAATAGAAAACCGCAAACACGATTAGCGTAGTGTACAAGGCCACCCGCCAGAAACGCGCCGAACTCACTCCGTTATTCGCAGCATAAGTTGCATTATTCATGACGCTTCTCCCGTGTTTCCGCATACAGGTAAGGCACAATAATCGCTGCGATGGTCATTAACATAATCATCGCAGAAGCCGCACCGATACCCATCTGGTTACGAGTGAAGGTATAGGAATACATAAAGGTGGCCGGAAGCTCAGTCGCCCGACCCGGTCCGCCACCGGTCAACGCAATGACAAGGTCATAAGATTTAATCGCCATGTGCGCGAGTACCACAAACGCACTCAGAAACACCGCATGTAACTGTGGAATCACAATGCGTCGATAGGTCTGAAAAGTCGATGCGCCGTCTAACTGTGCCGCCTTCAACTGCTCACTATCAATTCCGCGTAAACCCGCCAGAAACATCGCCATGACAAAGCCCGAACTCTGCCACACTCCAGCGATGACAATGGTATAAATTGCCATATCCGAATTAATCAGCCAGTCGAATTTAAAACTTTCCCAACCCCAGGCATGCATGGATTTTTCCAAACCCAAACCTGGATTCAAAAACCACTTCCATGCCGTACCCGTCACAATGAACGATAGGGCCATCGGGTATAAATACGTGGTACGCAAAAAACCTTCACCACGGATTTTCTGATCCAACAGAATCGCCAGAAATAAACCCAGCACCCCACAAATCAGCATGTACAAGGTGCCAAATATAAACAGGTTATCCAGTGCTGTTTGCCAGTTCAGGGTCTTCCACAGCTTTTCGTAATTATCCAGCCCGACGAAGCGGTCTAACTTCGGCAACATTTTCGATTTAGTCATCGAAATGTAGGCGGTATAGATAATAAAGCCGTATACGAAGAACATGGTCATGGCGAACGAGGGTGACAGCACCAGTTTCGGGAGGTGTTGCCGTAGCCAATCGCCGGTGGTGGGTTTGGTTTTGGTCATGGTTGGTTTGGTACTTTTGGTGTTGGAGATAACCTGATAGTTATCCTTTCTTGCTGATACTGTTGAACCCCTCCCTAACCCTCCCCTTATCAAGGGAGGGCACTTAACCGTGCTGTAGTTCTAATTTAGTATAAACCTGAAAAGGTAAATCCCTTAACGAGGCTTAAAACTTAAAAGCCCATAGAATGGCGTTTAAAACTAAGGCAAAGCTCCCTCCCTTGATAAGGGGAGGGCTGGGGAGGGGTTTAAGCTCTAAAAAAGCTCAGGAACTCAGTCCTTAGCCCCTTCAATCGCTTCAACCAACTGTTTAACCGCATCTTCAGAAGACACATCACCATTAAAGTGACCAGTCACCACATCATAAAGTGCATTCTTAACCGCAGCCGGTGCAGCATGGCCATGTGCCATGGAACCCATCAGCATGTCATTTTCAGACGCTTCAGCCAGATCAGCCATCGCTTTCTTACCGCAATCGTCGAAGTCAGTGTTCGGCACATCAGTACGCGCCGGAGCAGAACCCTTGACTACATTAAAGGCGGATTGGAAAGCAGGTGACATAACCGCTTTGGCCATTGCCATCTGTGACTTCTTACCTTCATCGCCGACTTTAAACATCGCGAACTGATCAGAGTTAAACGTCACCATGCCTTGCGTGCCTGGTACACGGAAACACAGGAAATCTTCACCTGGCTTCTTACCGGCATTAATGAATTCGCCTTTCGCCCAGTCACCCATGATCTGCACAGCGGCTTTATCTTCAATCACCATAGCAGACGCTAGATTCCAGTCACGGCCAGAGAAGTTGTCATCGACATAACCGCGTAACTGCTTCATGCGATCGAACACAGTTTTCATGGTATCAGAGCTTAAAGCTTCCTTATCCAGCTCAACCATTGACTTCTTATAGAAATCAGCGCCACCAGTAGTCAGCACAACACCATCAAAAATAGTTGCGTCCTGCCAAGGCTGGCCACCATGTGCGAGCGCGGTATAACCTTTTTCCTTAGCAGCATCCAATACCTTAACAAATGCATCCCAATCAGCCGGTGCTTCTTTCACACCCAACTCATCCATGATTTTCTTGTTCGCCCACACCCAGTTAGTGGAGTGAACGTTAACCGGTGCTGCCACCCAGTTATCATCATACTTAGAGAAACGCTGTAACGCTTTTGGAACTACTTTGTCCCAACCTTCAGCTTCAGCCAATTCATTAAGACTGGCAGTCGCATCTTCTTCCGCCCAATCCTGAATATCAAAACCCAGCATCTGTACTGCAGTCGGGGCATTACCAGCCTGAACACGTGAACGTAGCACCGTCATAGCTTCACTACCGCCGCCGCCAGCTACTGGCATATCTTTCCAGCCGATACCCTGACCTTCAAGATCTGCTTTCAATACGCCCAGTGCCTTAGCTTCGCCACCGGATGTCCACCAGTGCAGCACTTCTACTTCTTCAGCAGCTTGCGCACCAGTCATAAATGTCAGGGATAAAGCCGAAGCCAAAAGGGTTTTCTTCAATAGTTTC
>CALHAO010000146.1 GCA_937931765.1 uncultured Thiotrichaceae bacterium | reverse complement strand
GCTTTAGAAAATGCCAGAATAGGATGATTCTCAAGATCATCAGGGTGTTTCAACGGTCGTGCATTTCGCAAATAGTCCTGTGTAGTGTAAAAGCCACGCCTGAGCGTTCCAATGCGTGTCAACGCTAATCCTGAGTCTGGCTGTTTGCCAATCCGTATGGCAATGTCAAAGCCTTCTTTCAGAATGTTAACGCGCCTACTGGTAAGTTCGATATTAATCGAAACATTGGAATATTTACTCATAAAACGTGCGACTAAGTCCGACAGGAAATATTGGCCGAGTGGAACCGTGCTCGTAATATTAAGTGTTCCGGTAGGCGCGGCTTTCATGATTTCGATACTGGCACTGGCGGACTCGCCATGTTCGAGCATGAGCTTGGCGTGTTTATAGACATGTCGGCCTGTTTCTGTGAGCACCACGCTTCTGGTGGTTCTATTCAGAAGCCGGGTGCCCAGCTTTTCTTCAAGTTGTGCAATACGTCGGCTCACTGTGGCCTGAGGCATTTTTATTTGTTTGGATGCAGCACTAAAGCCACTAGCATTGACAACGCGTACAAATAGCGCGAGATCTGACAAATGTTTATCTATTAAGTCATTCATGGATTAATGATAGCCAAAATTAGGGACTAATCAATATGCGTTTACCTATTCATACTTTGGAACTCAAACTCGATGGACAGATTGTGTTGTGGGCACCAATTAAAAATTGTTCCCAAGCAAACTAAAGAGGCAACGTCAATCTATCCGGAAACAGTCACATTCTATATGGAGTCCAACAATGAAACAGGTATTACAAAAAATAGTCATTTTCAACTTAAGCCTACTGATTTTTTCCTTTAGTTCGACTAGCGCTGCCGAGGCTGACTATATTTCTAATCCTTATGAGGTCAGTGTCGAAGACGATCTTGCCGCACGTCAGATAATTGCGAGGCTAAATCACGCCCTCGACGAGGGTGATTATAAGTTATATGCAAGTTTCTTCGCTACAGATGGTGTTTTTGTATCTGGGTTTGGTGATGCTACAGGGCCAAAAGAAGTAGCAGCAGCTCTTGAGAAAGTATCTCCGTTTATCACAAATAAGCGTCATACAGCCTCAAACCTGGTTATCAATCAATCTGGTAAAGATATTGTTGTCACCAGCTATCTCACTGTGTTTGAGCGTAAATCAGAACTCAAATATGTTGGTTCTGCCATCAATGTTGATACACTCAGCTTTCGGGATGGTAAGTTGAAGGTCATCCGTCATGATTCGACTCTCGACCCTGCAACTGCTGCTTACATTCAATCTATTATGTCTAAGTAAAAGACATTAAAAATTTCACTCGCAGGCGCGCCAGAACTTTTTACTCTAGCGCACCTGAGGCATTATCATCAATCAGTTATTCAGAGTTTACATGGTTCCAAACATCAGAAATCACCACTGAGCCTTCCCCAACCGAAGAGGCAACACGTTTGACCGAACCCGCCCGTACATCACCAACAGCAAAAATACCATTAACAGATGTTTCGTATTGAGAACGTCCACCACAGGATTCTCCAGTGACAACAAAGCCTTTGTTATCCAAAGTGATTAACTCAGACAACCATTTTGTATTAGGCGCAGCTCCTACCATCACGAAGACGCCGCATGCAGGTATTGTTTGTTGTTGGCCTTTGATTTGACAAGTTACTTGGGATAATACGTTGTTTCCCTCCAGCGATTCGATCTGGGCTTTATAATGAATCGTGATTGCCGGATCAGCATCTAAGCGGTTGGTGAGGTATTCAGACATGGAGCTGGCAAGCGAATCGCTTCTGACCATTAGATGAACATGTTTGGCGGTTCTGCTGAGATACATAGCGGCCTGCCCGGCGGAGTTACCGCCACCAACGATAATGACTTCTTCACCCGCGCATAAACGTGCCTCATTTTCAGTCGCAGCATAATAGACACCTGCGCCCTCAAAGTCTTCCAGCCGCTTCCACGGTAAGCGTCGGTATTGCACGCCGGTAGCTACTACAACGGCAGCTGCATCAAAGCTAGTGCCGTCATTTAAGGTCGCAGTAAATCTGCCTGATGCTTCCTTTTGCAGCGCTTCAACCCGGCGGGGTAGTACAAATTGTGTGCCGAATTTCATTGCCTGAACTTCACCGCGCCAGATCAGATCGCCACCTGAAATGCCGGTAGGAAAACCAAGGTAGTTTTCAATTCTTGATGAAGTACCTGCCTGTCCGCCGACGGCTAATTCCTCAACCAAAATAGAGGAAAGACCTTCTGCGCCAGCATACACAGCAGCGGCAACACCAGCCGGGCCGCCGCCTGCAATGAGTACATCCACACGCGTACCTGAAACCGCCGCCTGATCCAATCCGAGTAGCTTTGCAATCTGCTCGATTGAAGGGTTCTCGATTTGTGCGCCATCGCCAAAAAATAATCCAGGTTTTACATTGTCACCGCACCACACTTTGGCTGCCGGTGCATCCAGCGGAATAGCATCATATGCGATTTTATTGCGACTCAGAAACGACTCGACTTTACGCACAGCTTTGTCTTGTTCCGCGCCGACAAGAATAAGGCTACCATCTTTAAACATGACCTGTCGGTGTCGGCGGCTGGCAAATGCCGAAATGATATTGTCACTTAGCTCAGGGATACGTGACATGAGTTGTAACATTTCAGGGCGCGGTGTAAGTAACACTCTACAGTTTTCGCGCACTCTCAATGCGGCGGTGGCCGCCGCCTGAGTAAGAAAGCCAATTTCTCCGGTAAACTGGCCTGCGCTAAGATAAGCCTCCAAGTAGGCTTCGCCGGTCTGGAGGTTAAAGACTTCAATAGAACCTTCCAGTAGGTAAACAAAAGTGTTCAATGGGTCGCCTGGCTTAATGACAACATACCCCTTCAGCCATTCGACTTCGGTTGATACCTCACGTATTGCTGCGAGGTGGGCATCATTAAAAGGGACGGGCGTTTGGTGCCTTATGTCTTCTGCAAAACTTTCCATGTGTGAACCTACCGTCTAGATTAATTTTGTTTGAAACTTTCCATGAGTTTGAAAAAGCCTGTATCTACTTCAAGTGTGCGGCGCTTGAATTTCCAGCCCTTGGCAGTTTTAACAACCAGGCTATCGTCGTAGCGACCGGTTGCAACAACCATTGGAATTCCGGCGACTTCAAGCACGATCATATCGTTAGTGACCAGTGCTTCAGAGTCAGAGACCGTCTTTATGCTGATATTAGTTGACTGGTGCCGTTTGCCTTGCGCCATACCACCCGGCCCGACATGCTCTTTTTCAAACGCATAAAGCTCATCCCAGGTCTGCATATTGCCGAATGCTCCGCTGTCATAGCCGTCAAACTCTTCGGGTGATACCCAGCATTCCATGAAAGCATCTGCGTCCTTATTGTCCGTAGTGATACAGTAATCTGCCACTAAGTTTTGAATATCGAGAATGTCTTGTGTGGTTAATGTTGCCATGATGTTGCTCCTGTTGGTGATTTCCCTAAATGTTCAATACGGCTACTATAATATTTTCATTTTCTATTGATAATGCCTGTTAATGGATATTAATATTCCATATATGGAAAAGAGTATTGATCCGCGTAACATAGAAATATTTGTTGAAGTGTGTCGGCAACAAAGTTTTTCAAAGGCAGCTTCTGTATTGAAGCTGCCTAACTCGCATGTTAGTCGGCGGGTCAAAGAGCTTGAAGTGCAGTTGGCTATGCGCTTGATAAACCGTACGACACGGCGCTTTGAGCTGACTGAAGTGGGTCAGGTGTATGCACAAAAATGTGCGGATGCCTTCCGGCGTATCACGGCAGCTAACCAATATATTGAGAGCATTAAAGGCGTTCCTCAGGGAGTGTTGAAAGTGATTGTGCCTCATGACTTAGGTATCTATCTTTGTGGTTGTTTGGCTAAGGCATTCCATGAAAATTACCCTGAGGTTCATTTGGAAATTGTCCTTAAAAACCGAGCGGGTTTAGAAGATTATGCAGATGCTGACGTGGTCATTGATGTGGGGGTGACCTTTGCCCCACAAACATTTAAGCAAGTGCGAATTTTTGAAACCTATCGCCAGTTTTACGGCGGCGCGGATTTTGTCAGGCAGTACGGGCCATTTAAATCGATCAAGAAGCTGGAAGGTTGCCCTATGATTGGTATTTACAGTGAGCGGGGCGATATTTCCGCAACCGACCTGCGTTTAATTAACCATGAAAATGGTCGGCGTTATGAGGTTAAGCCCGTGACGGTAATGGACATTAATAGCTTAGGTGCGATGAAGGAGTTGGCTAAACAAAATATTGGACTCTGTATCTTGCCGCCTTTTATTGTCAGAAAAGAGCTTGAAAACGGTGAGCTTATACCTGTATTAGCAAATTGGCGCTCAGACAACGTTTCGGTTTTTGCCGTTTATGACTCAAATAAAGCTGACTCGCCTAAGGTAAAGGTATTTGTTGATATGATGAGAGAGCTTTTGTCGCAGGCTAGTGAGTAACTCACCCCCAAGCATGTAAGTCTACGACTTCCTCAGTAACCTTATCGGATACTCTCGGGTTTGTAGGCTTGTTCAGCCCTATCCAGTGCTACATCAGCATGTTGTGCAACTGCGTTGGTGTAAGTCTGTAAATCTTTGTCCAGGCGCTGATCTGCGGATCGTCCGGCAAGGCTCAGTTTCTCCACCACGTACCTTAGTTCCGCTGCATAAAGCAGCCGGTATTCAGCATAATAATTACTTTCTTTGGCTTTTTCCCACAAGCCTAGTGTGCGCGATAGTGATCTGTCCAGATCGCGATAGTTTTGTTTGAAGGATTGTAGTTTCTGGATGCGTGCATTGATGATTTTGCGCTGTTCGACCAGATTACTCAGTGTGTCTAGTGTATCGAAAGAACCTTTTTCTCTGAGCCAGTCTGTAATTAGTTGGCGGTTCTGTTTTGTGTAGGAAACAATGCGCTGATTTCTGGGGATGGCGTTATTTTTTAGTGAGGTACCGGCTTTAATCATGTGTGAGCTGATCAGCTTTGCCTCTTGGCGTTCATTGTCCAATAGTTGTCCACGGGTCACTTTTATCTTTTTTTCCAGTTGTACTGCGACGGGTGTGAACTTTTTAATCGCGTCATGAGAATCTCCGGTGCTGTAGTGCACCCAGAATTCACGCAAATACTGACTAACACTCACATTGCGCTGTTTGAGCTTGTCATAGCCGTTTTTACGGATTTGTGAAACGTCTCTCAGCAGGTTGTATTGCTTAGGGGTTTGTTTTGACATGGCGTAGATGCGCTGAAAGAAAATATCAGTGTTTTTGATTTCTTGACCTAGCGCCATGCGCTGCTCATAAAGGCCGGGAAAGTGCTCCGTTTCAAATAAGCGTAACTTATCTTCTTCACTCATTTCAGCAGGCAGTAAGGGTTGGTTTTCGTCTGCGGTGGGATAGTCTACTGCCGTTGCTAAATCAGGTTGCTGCGGGACTGTGGTTTCTCTGGCTGGTTGCTCTCTAGGCGGTTGCTGCGGTGCTTGTGGTGGAGTATTAGTGTCAGTGTCTGAACGTGCATTGTTTAGCTTAAGGCCCAGCGAGAAGGCAATGAAGGTCAGGCAGGCAATGACGATCACAGTAAACAGGATACGTTTTTCCGGTGCATAATCCATCCGGGTCAGATAGCGGAGTAGCCATAGACCAAACCCGAGAATGGCCAGTGGAATAATCAACAGATAGATGTAAAAGAGCAATGACAGAACGCTCAAGATAAAACTCCGTTATCAGAATATCTCTGAATTGTAGCCTGTGAAGTGCTTTGTTGTCGTGTTCTCAGAGAAGGAATAATGGACATTTACTGTGAAAGTCGCCGACTTTCATGCTTGGGAATGAAATCTTTTCAGGTGCGTTATCGTGAAAGTCGTGGGCTTTTATGCTTGCGAGTAAAATTTTTTTATGCGTGTTATCGATAGTTGGAATTTCTTTGAAAAAAACTATACTCAGCCCTTGACAGGGAAAGGCTAAAAAGATCTAATAGCGACCTCGTTTGAGGCCGGATAGCTCAGTCGGTAGAGCAGAGGATTGAAAATCCTCGTGTCGGCGGTTCGATTCCGTCTCCGGCCACCACAAACAACTGAAAAGGTTGAAGTTTTATAAAAGACTTCAGCCTTTTTTTATGCCAGTTACTAAAACCTATCTCACTTCCCTTAAAGCTCCAGCTTAAAATGATTAACGCTATGATCATAACGATTCCACATGGCTCCGTTTTTGTATTCTGCGACTTGCCCGCTAATTCTGTCTCTGTCATTGCCTTATGCTCCAGCAATTTTTCCGATCTGGAATAAGGGGTTTCATTGCTTTTCTAGTTGGGTAGTGAGCTTCTCTATCTGCTTTTTCAAGTATTCTATATCTTTCAATAATTCCGCAGTGATCTGAGTCTGAATATCAGCAGTTTTGCGTTTGCGGTATTGATTAATCGAAAGTGGATCAACTTCGATGTGCCTGGCCAGTTGTGTCTGGTTGGGTAAGTCCCAATGGTCAACAAGTAGGTCAATGATTTCGGTGGGGTTGGGTACTGTGGGGATGTCCATTTGCATACGCTGCCTAAAATGGTTGAATATATTCACAAAGTATAGGCAATCATTTGAATCTTTCAGGCAAAAAATGTTTATTTTTGTTGCTTAGTGGTAAGCCTCTATCATCTTCTCCAAGTACATACTTCGTTTGTCCTTACTGTCCCTCTGGGTGTTTTGTCTTTTCCATGATAGCTAAGCTACACTGACATCATTTAGAAATGGATGCTTTGTATGAAGATGACGCTTATTGCTCTGGCCTTAACACTGGCCTCGTCTCAAGTAATTGCCAGCGAAGTGCTTATCAGTACCGGAGGGCGTGGTGGTGCTTACTATGAGACTGGTGAACAACTGGCTACTATCCTGAGTGAGTATGATTACCAGTCCAAAGTAATGAAAAGTAAGGGGTCAGTCGAAAACATTGAGCGCGTCTCCAGTGGCGAAGCAGCGCTGGGGTTTGCGCAGCTCGATGCTGTTGCCTGGTGGATGTCACGTAACCCTGAAGAAGCCAAGAATGTCACTGTGCTTGGGAACCTCTTTCCTGAATGTGTCTACATCGCAGTCAATAAAGACGGGCCGATTGATGATGAGGGCGACTTGCAAACAGAGAAAGGTAAAATTGCCGTACAGAAAGATGGTTCCGGATCAGCTATTACCTGGAAGTATATGCGTGAGTTAAACAATGATTACGCTAACTCCCAGACTTTCTATCAAGGCGGTATGCAGGTGCTGAGTCAGCTAGCGAGCCAGCCTGACGGTGATATTAATGCATTCTTATGGGTGAGTAACCCGGATAAACTGGATCAGCGTTATCTGAAGACCGTTTTGAACAATGATCAGTTAAAATTGATTGATGTAGATGACTGGGATTTGAACGACAAACACGAAGTACTGGGTCGCTCGATTTACCGCTTTGAAGAACCTGAAGTTAAGAAGGGATTCCTTAACGATCAGGAAGTGAAAACCATTTGTATGGATTCTGTGGTCATCTCCAGTAAAACTGCTGATGGTGATATGGTTGATGATGTGGTGGATTTACTGATTAACAACCGCAGCAGGCTCTTTCCATCTGAGTAGGGTTTGTTGCTATTAGCACTGAATAAGGCCGAAGTTATTTACTGATGACTTCGGCCTTTTCTATTCCGGATCTTAATTCACGATAAGCAGTTGACCAAACCCGGCTACTACAGTAACTTTCACTAAGTTACCTTTACGTAAACGTAAATCAAAAATTCCGGGTAGTTGATCGTTCCAGAAACAGCTCCCGACCATATGACCACAGGAGAGGACAGACTATGTTCAACACATCTATGAATTTCGGTTTAGGCGAAGACATCGACGCGCTACGCGATGCAGTACACAAATTTGCACAAGACCGCATTGCTCCACAAGCCGAAGAAATCGACCGAAGCAATAACTTCCCGATGGAACTGTGGCAGGAGATGGGCGAGATGGGTTTATTAGGCCTGACCGCTGACCCTGAATACGGTGGTACTGGCATGGGTTATCTGGCGCATGTGGTGGCGGTAGAAGAAATCAGTCGCGCTTCGGCCTCCGTCGGTTTGTCCTACGGTGCGCATTCCAATCTTTGCGTAAATCAGATCAATAAAAACGGCACACCTGAGCAGAAAGCAAAGTACCTGCCCAAATTATGCAGCGGTGAACATGTCGGTGCGCTGGCGATGTCTGAGCCGGGCGCAGGTTCGGATGTGGTCTCGATGAAGTTGCGGGCGGATAAGGACGGTGATGAGTACGTGCTCAACGGCAATAAGATGTGGATTACCAACGGGCCGGATGCAGACACCTTAGTGGTGTATGCCAAGACTGATATATCCGCTGGTTCACGAGGCATGACCGCCTTCCTGATTGAAAAAGGTTTTGCCGGTTTTAGCACGGCGCAGAAGCTGGATAAGTTAGGTATGCGCGGCTCGAATACTTGTGAGCTGGTGTTTGAGAATTGTCGGGTGCCAGCGGAGAATATTCTTGGTGGTGAAGGCCGTGGTGTGAATGTGCTGATGTCCGGTTTGGATTTTGAACGAGTCACGTTGTCCGGCGGGCCATTGGGTATTATGGCCGCAGCACTGGATATCGTAGTGCCTTATGTGCACGAGCGCGAGCAGTTCGGGCAGGCTATTGGTGAGTTTCAGTTGATGCAGGGCAAGTTGGCGGATATGTACACCACCTTTAACGCTTGCCGCTCTTATGTGTATATGGTGGCGGCGGCTTGTGACCGGGGCGAGACGACACGTAAGGATTCGGCGGGTTGCATTTTGTATTCTGCTGAGAAG
>CALHAO010000145.1 GCA_937931765.1 uncultured Thiotrichaceae bacterium | reverse complement strand
TGTCAGGCTTGCTTCGAATGGTGAGATCGCTGTCAATGGATTGATAGGAGGGGTCATCAACTACGATGCTGCGTTCTAATTCGATAATTTCAGGGACGGATGATTCGGTTTCATTAGCTTGTTTAATAGCCCAACTCAAGGTACCTTGAATCAACCCACTTCCATTATCATTTTTTTGATCTACTGTGTAGACAATCGTAGGAGTCTCAGCTCCTAGTGATGGCGAGATTCCCCAACTCATGATTAAAGCTGAGCTAATAGCTGTACTCAATAAGCGTTTTTCGGGTAAAAGGTGATATATAGATCTTTTAGCAGCAATAATGATTTCAATTGCTCGTGAGCTTTTGTTGTTGTTTTTGTTTGATTTTAAAGCAAAGTGTTGAGTTTTCATAATTTTGTCCTTTCTGAGTAGATAGGGTTTTTAATGAAGGTAAAATTCTATCTAGAGGGTTATATATTGCAAATATTTCGAATGATTTTCAGTGAAGGGCAGAGCTGAAGCCATTCAAGTCGTCATATGGGAAATCACAACGATGCGTTTATACACTTACTATAGATATAGTAAGTACCAGCTTACTTGTCCTTAATATTTTATGAAATTTTCACGAAAAACTAATATTTTACTAAGAAATTGACTTAATTCATCCAGAATTAATTTATGTTGTTGAATTACCTAGCATTCCACATGGCTAATGAGTCTGTTTTTTTGCCAAGAGTCACCAATAGCAATGTTGGAAATTTGCCAGCTACCCATCGACTATTCCTTGTGGGGTATATCCCGATTCCTGATCAAAATTAGTAAGCATCTGACTAGAATTTGAGGCATTTAGACGATATAGTTCTTTCGCTAGGATGAAGTCTGTCGTCTTCGAGGAAATTCCGTACCATGATAAATAAAAATTTTGCTGCAGGCTCTCTGTTGGCAATCTGTTGTTTGTTGGCTTCACCTCTGGTGAATTCTGCCGAAATTATTCCAGTGGAGCTTTCTAAATCAGTTTCGCAAACTGTTTTGGGTAGCTCTGTTATCCCCTATAAAGAAGTGACTTTGTCGGCTCAGATTCCCGGTGTGGTGAAGGCTGTCTCTGGTGAAGTTGGTGATAGTTTTCAGAAAGGTGCTCAGTTGGCGCAGGTGGATGAGTCGCAGTTAATGGCCAAGCGTAATGCCATTCTGGCGCAGATTCAGACAGCTCAGGCTATTTTGCAGCAATCTGAAGCGCAGTATCGCCGTGAAGTGGTTTCGCCGCGTAGTAAGGATATTGGTGCTATGCCGGGATTCGGCATGCCATCCATGATGGATAACTTTATTACGCGCCCGATGGCTGATGCCATGATGAATAACTATGATTCTGATGTGGGGCGTTATACCGATCTGGTCACCAGTGCCAGCGGCGTGTCGCAGGCGAAAAGTGCGCTACAACAGGCACACTCTGAGTTGCAAGGGGTTGATGCTGCATTACAAAACTCGAAAAGTATTGCCCCGTTTGAAGGCATTATTATGGAAAAAATGGTTGAGGTAGGCGATACCGTCCAGCCTGGCCAGCCTTTGGTGCGCTACGGTTTTGTGAAATTCAAACGTCTGCAGGCTGATGTGCCCTCCGGTTTGGTTAATCATCTGAGTGAAGGTATGGTCGTTCCGGTAAAAATTAATGGCCGGACTGATAGCATGGCGAAAGTCTCTCAGATTTATCCGGTAGCTGATCCGGAACGTCATACGGTGACGGTGAAGTTTGATTTGCCGGTGGATGTTGCTGCTGCTCCCGGTATGTATGCTCAGGTTTATGTGCCGGATACACAAGGCGCAACAGGTTCCGTTGTGATCCCTAAATCAGCGTTATTAAGTGGGCGCAGTCTGCCTAGTGTGCTGGTTGTTGAAAATGATACATCTTCGTTACGTTTAGTCAGGCTAGGTACTGAACATAACGGCGGCATGGTTGAGGTACTCACCGGTTTAAAAGCGGGTGCACGTATTATTGATAGTCCGCCGTCCAATGCGACTTCAGGGTGGATGCCCGAGGCGCAGTAAAGCTACCTATTAACCTATGATGAGCCTGTTACGTTATGAATGAATCGAACCAGAATAATTCCAACGCATCGCATAAGCTGGGGTTGGCGGGACAGACAGCAAAAGCTTTTATAGTTTCACCGCTTTCCCTGCTGTTATTACTTTCTTTTCTGTTTATTGGTGCGTTGGGTTTAATGATTACGCCCCGGCAGGAAGATCCGCAAATTTCTGTGCCAATGGCCGATGTTTTTGTACGCTATGCCGGTGCTTCTGCTGAGGAAGTTGAGGCGATTGTTGCCCGGCCACTTGAAGGTTTGATGTCGGAAATGACCGGTGTTAAACATGTCTATTCCGCCTCTATGCGTGGTGAGGCGATGATTACTGTCCAGTTTGAAGTGGGACAGGATCTGGAAACCTCACTATTTAAACTCTACGATAAGCTGGCATCTAATCTTGATAATATGCCGCTGGGTATATCACAGCCCTTAGTCAAGCCAAAAGGTGTTGATGATGTGCCGGTAGTCACGGTGACGCTTTGGTCTAACGAAGTGGATGACGCATCATTGCGGCTGGTGGGTTTAGAGGTTTTACAGGAATTACGCGAAGTACCGAATACCAGTCAGAGCTTTATTGTTGATGGGCGACGTGACGAGGTTCGGGTGGAAATTATGCCGGAGCGGCTCGCCACTTATGGTGTGTCGTTGGATCAGGTGGCTTCGGCGATTAAGCTGGCCAATAGTGAACGCAGTACCGGCGATGTAGAACCCAGTAACCTGATTTACAATGTTTACAGTGGTTCTTTTCTGAAGTCAGCTGCAGATATTAAGCGCCTGATGGTGGCTGTTATCGATGGTCGACCGGTTTATGTGCGCGATGTTGCCAAAGTAGTGGAAGGGCCGAGTGAAGCTTCACGCATGGTTGGCTATTACACCGGCAATGAAGCTGAAGTAGAAGAAAAAGCCAATAATGCGGCAGCTGTGACATTAGCCATCGCTAAAAAACACGGCACCAACGGTGTTGAGGTGGCT
>CALHAO010000144.1 GCA_937931765.1 uncultured Thiotrichaceae bacterium | reverse complement strand
TCTGATATTAAATAAAGAATAATGGAGTTCTTGCTTTGAAGCCTGTAAAAATTCGTTCATATACAACAATAATTCAGATATTAGTGTTACTGGTGCTGGCAATTGGTTTTGCAGTTTATAAAAAAGATGTGGTGATTCAGTTTTTTCACATCACTGAAACAGGGCTAATGGGCCTGGTGCTGAATGGGATGATTATTATTTTGTTCTTATTTGGCCTGCTACGGATCATTTTATTGTTTCTGAGTTACGCACGGGAACAGGGTGTGGTTAACCGGTTTATTGGCCGTGTCCGTGACAAAGTGGCCAATCCGACTTATCAGTTGGGTCAGAGTGCGTTGATTGTTGAGCGCTACAAAGCCGTTCAGCATATTAATCAGCAAAATGCCGTTGTTGATCAAAGTGCCCTGGCGGCTACTTTGGCAGCGACTCAGGCTTCACGGTTTACCTTGGTTCGCTTTGTACACAACACGCTGATTTTAATGGGTGTGTTTGGCACTATTGTTTCCTTGTCAGTGGCATTGGTTGGTGCGGCAGAATTATTGGATTCACCGGATAGTCTTGAACAAATGGGCACTATTATTGGTGGCATGTCGACAGCACTAAGCACTACTATTACGGCGATTTTATGCTATGTGTTTTTCACTTATTTCCACTTGCGTTTACAGGATGCCCGCACTCAATTACTGGCGAACATTGAAGAGGTGACGGCATTACACATTTTGCCTGCTTTCCATACCACGGAAGAAAGTTTGTTGCTGGATGTCACTGCGCTGACCACAGAATTGCGTCATTCAGCTGAAGCGGTGCGCAAAATTCAGGATCGGTTTTTACAAGCCGGAGACCGTCTGCAATTAGCCGTAGATGATTTGCAAAATACCATTGGTAATGGGGGTGAAGATATTCGTATTATCCGTGAATCCTTGCGTGAAGGCTTCCGCCTTGGGGACGAAAATGATTCTCCACCTGCTGCTGATCCACAATTGCCTGAACAGTCAGCTCCTCCAGCTCAGCCGAATAGTCCTTACCCGCCGAATCAGAGGTTTCGCTAATGAGTTGGGGGAATGTTTTTCATGCGGAGGAAGCGGAGGATAGTTTCTGGCCTTCGTTTACTGACATTATGATGGTCATTGTGATGACCTTTCTGTTGGTGACTGTGGCTGTGGTGCTGACGAATACCCGTTTGCTGGATGAGTTAAAAAGCAGTGTGGTAGCAGAGAAGGAGGCTACTCAGCGTGCTGAGTTCACCTTGAAAGAAAATGCGACATTGGAAGAGCAGTTGGATTACTTCCAGCAACGTACTTCCTCGCTGGAAATGGAGTTGTTGCGTAGCCGGGCGCAAGCAGAAAACACCCGTTCTGAATTGCTGGATACACAAACGGAATTAAGCCGGTTACAGAATCTGGATCAGCAGAAGTCATATCAAATAGCGGATATGGAGGAGAACCTGGCGTCCAGAGACGCTACTGTTAGGCAGCTGGAAACTGATTTGCAGCAGAATAAGCAAGTATTAAGTGCTGAGCGTAGCCGTTTGCAGAGTGAGCTGGAAGCCATACAAAGTCAACTGGAGTCTAGTCAGGCTGCGGCAACTGCGAGTGAGTCAGCACTGGCAAATCTGCGTGAGCAGACTTCAGATGAGCGCCTGAAGTTGGCTAGCTTGAAGGGTGAGTATGATGAGCTTGATAAGAAATATCAAAAATTAGTGAAGCCCACCCGATCCTCGAAAGATAAAACCGTGGTTGATGTGATGTATAGCCAATCAGGTTATCGCATTCGTAAGCCGGGTGAGGCCAATTATCGAAATGTCGGGCAAGCGGCTATGAACCGTGAGTTGAGTGAACTGAAAGCAAAACATGGAACCGATCTGTATGTGAAGATTATTATCCCGGAAAATAGTGGCCTTTCTTATAATAAGGCTTGGGTATTTACCCGCGATATGCTGAATAAATACGACTATTATTACCAGAATAATGCGGATTCAACTGAGGATGAGGGACAATAAGTTAACAGGGGATGAATTCTTGCGGCTATTAGCGTAAACTTTTAATCCGGTAAATTGAAGAGTGTTTTTTCTTTTAACTCAAATGGATGGCACGGATATGCAAAGTCGTTTGTTCACTATAATACCCCTGGTTTTTTGTTTCATTCTGCCCACATCAACATGGGCTGCTGGTCAGTTTAAAGTAGTCAAAGTTGAATCATGGGATACCTTAAATATGCGCTCCGGCCCGGGCGTGAAAAATGCTGTTGTGGTAAAACTACCGCCTGATGCCAAGGGCTTAAGTATGGCAGGTGGCCAGAAAATTGTTGGCCGGACTAATTGGGTCAAAGTTAGCTGGCAGGGTAAAACTGGCTGGGTGAGTAAGGCTTATCTGGGCGCGCAGGGCGATAAAACAATGCCTGAGACAGTTCCGACAGCGAAGCTTACCAAAGTTGAGACAACGCAAAAGATGAAACCGCAGAAAAAGAAAAGTGGTATGTGGATTCTTGAGTGTGGTAATACCTCACCTCCCTGGAGAGTTGAGGTATTGCCTGAATGGATGTCCGGTAAACTGGGAGAGCACCAAACCGGCATGCCGATCACCCATAAGCGGCAGGATCATGGTAAGCATCATAAAGTAGCATTGGAAACTGAAATTCGTGGTTCCAATCGCTGGAATCGTCTCCGGATGACAATGAACTATACCAAATCCTGCTATAGC
>CALHAO010000143.1 GCA_937931765.1 uncultured Thiotrichaceae bacterium | reverse complement strand
CTCGCCGGATTTGAAATCATTCAATATCTGTTCACGCACAGCCTGGCTTCTGCCGCCATGAATCGACTCTGCGGTAATACCGCGTTTTGCTAGTTGCTCCACCAGTTTGGCCGCAGCATGTCGCTTCTCGATAAAAATCAGTGCCTGATCCCATTTTTCTTCGTTGATCAGGTGGCTCAGTAACGCCGACTTAGTGTCTTTATCTGCGGTGATTAACCATTGTTTGATCGAGGGTGCAGATTTCATGTTGGGTGAAATAGCTATCTCAGCTGCAGCATCGCCCACTTTGCTATCCGTAAACCCCTCAGCCAGTTCCCGCACACTGGCGTTCATGGTCGCCGAGAATAATAAATTCTGGCGTACCTCGGGTAAGCGCTCAATGATTTTATCGATGTCACCCACAGATCCCATATCTATCATGCGATCCGCTTCATCCAATACCAGCATTTTAAGCTCATCAAAATGCAAGGCACGTTGATGAGCCAGGTCAATCAGCCTGCCCGGTGTGGCGACAATAATGTCGACACCTTGAATTAAGCGTTGTTTCTGTGCTTCCGTATCAACACCGCCGTAGATGGCCATCGAGCTGAGGTTTAAGTGTTTACTATACGCGGTAATATTGGCTTCGATTTGCACCGCCAGTTCGCGGGTAGGCGTAAGAATCAGCGCCCGAACACGTTTGCCTCGCACCGTATGTCCGTTATTCAGCTGCTCTAAAATAGGCAGGACAAAGGCTGCAGTTTTACCTGTGCCGGTTTGGGATGTGGCGATTAAATCTTTACCCGAAAGAATCAGTGGTATGGCTTTCTTTTGAATCGGCGTAGGCGTGGCATAACCCAGTTCATCAATGGCTTGTAAAATAGGATCACATAACCCAAGTTTTGAAAATGGCATAGAGGCTCAGCTAAGTAGTCAATAAAGGGGGAGGGCGTCAGTAGTGACTGGATAATCATTTATAGCTCCTCCTAAGTCAAAGGAGATATTAGCATGACTGGTTATCTTTCAAAGTTCCAGCCATGCTGTTTGAGCTAGCTATGTTTGGTGATCTTATCCAGATAACCCATCATAAAAGCAGAGATAACAAATGTTAGGTGGATGATGACGTGCCACATGATTTTTTCATTGTCGATGTCATTTAAGCCCATAAACACTTTCAGTAAATGGATGGATGAGATCGCGACAATCGAGGCGGCGACTTTGCTCTTCAGGCTGTTGGAATCCAGTTGTCCTAGCCAGTTGAGTTTCTCAGCTTTTTCGTCGATGTCCAGTTTGGAGACGAAGTTTTCATAACCGGAAAACATCACCATCACGATCAGTCCACCGACCAACGCCAAATCGATCAGTGTCAAGGCCACAAGAATCAAATCAACTTCTTTCATGGCAAAAATAACCGGGAAGACATGGATTACTTCCTGGAAAAATTTAAGAGCCAGTATCACTAATACCAAGCTAAGCCCCAGGTAAATCGGGGCCATAATCCACCGTGTGGCGTACATCAAGCGTTCAAAGTTTTGTTCCATGAAAGTCCTGCATGGGTTGTTATGTTAAATGTTGAAGAAACCGGATTATTCGGCCTCTTCTGTTTGTACTTCTTCCGGCGCTTCATATAACACATTTCCCCGGCGCTGAATTAATTCAAGCACCAAAGTAACGGGATGATAATAAGCCTCGGCGATACGGTCGTCAGTGTACTTTATATACACTTCATAACAACCACCATCCGGCTTGTGACGGCGATATTCGAAGCCATCTTCGGCCACTTTTTCTTTCAGAGCATCAACACTGGCCCAATCATCAGGATCAGTCGCTTCGCAGCTATGGAATCCAGTTGCTTGCGCACCGGTGGAAAAGGTCATGGCTGCGGCAATGGCCAGTCCGGCCAGGGAGAGAGTTTTCAGTTTCATCATTACGCCTTTTGAGTGGAGGGTGAATAAGTACAATAGACCCGGAACAGCTCCAATGCGGCGAGCGGCACGAAATGCACCAGCGCCGGGCCGAGGTTGTTGTGGACAAATATCCAATGCAGCAGCGTCAGAACGGCGGCGGGATAAACCCAGCGTTGCAGTTTCTTCCAGCCAGTGCGTAATAAGCGCTGTGAGCGATTATTGGAAGTGATAGCTAACGGAATAAAAATCGCAAAAGCCAGCCAACCTGTCCAGATACCCAGCGATGTGAATTCACTGAGGATTTCAGCCCAAACGCCCACATCGATAATATAAAATACGGTATGCAGCGCCGCATAGGCAAACGCAGCGACACCAAAATAACGCCGGTTGCGAACCAGCCATTGTGGCACAGTTAGTGACCAGCCAAATCGCCGGAATAGAACAACTAGGGGGGTGGCCAGCATAGCTATGATCATAAAGCGTGCCGAGAATTCACCGGTTGGATGCAGCAGTTCACCGCTGAGTGCATTGCCGGAAAAGTAGCCCGTCATCATGCCGACAGCGGGTATGGAGAGAATTAGCCAAAGTAGGTATTTCACTGGGAGTTTCATCCTTGATAAATGTTGGTTGTATGTCGTTTTTATACAATGGAATTGTGCAACAAGTAAGGACGATATGTAACAAGTAAAGGAGAAGTGTAACAGGGAGGTGTACGGTTAACATTTTTGTTGACATAGTTGATAGCAAAAACTACCGTTGCATCGACTATTTAACATGACCTATAGGTAACAATGTGGCCCTGATGATTGATTCAGCGACCTTCATAAAGCAAACCAAATTGCTATCGAAGCAACAGGGTTTGACTCAGGCTGAGTTGGCAGAGAAAACGGGCTTGTCCCGGTCTCAGTTGTCACGACTGCTGGCAGGAAAAAATAAGCGGGTGCAACAAGCAACGGTTGATAAAATTGTTGCCGCATTCGGCTTAACCCAGCAAGAATTTCTGGCGCAAGCTGATGATGAAACCGTAGCAAGCCCTAGCAAACTGCCCGCAAAAACCATTTACTCGGATCGCCTGCCAACTGTGGCCGGTACCTTTATTGGCCGCACCGCAGAGTTGAGTGTATTGGATGATGCGCAGGCTAATCTTGACGTTAATATCCTACAGTTTATTGCGCCCGGTGGCACAGGGAAAACTAAGCTACTTCGCCATTGGTTAGACATGCGCTGCAATACCCTGCCCTCGGTGATTGCGTGGTCGTTTTATTCACAAGGTGCGACGGCGGATAAACAAATATCGACCAGTCCCTTTTTCAATCATGCGCTTCAGGTACTGAATGCTGAGCAACAGACGTTTGAGTCAGACGAAAACAAAGGTGATTATCTGGCGGGTTTGTTACGTGAACAACAGTGTGTGTTGGTGCTTGATGGGCTGGAGCCGCTACAACATGCTGATGCGGCTAATCGGGGTGAGTTAAAGGATCGGGCATTAGTCCGGCTATTAAAAAATCTTGCTGGGCAGTCCGGCACATTTTGTGTGATTACTACGCGCATTGCGGTCTATGAACTCAGTGATCGTGCTTCTGTTATTTCTTATAACTTGCAGAATTTAGCGGTTGAAGATGGTGTTGCTTTGTTGCAGTCACTGGGTGTGCATGGGCAGAAAGCAGCCTTGTTAAAAGCAGTGCATGATTATGCGGGCCATGCCTTAGCGCTTAGCCTGCTCGGTAACTTGCTGCGTTTAAGGTATTGCGGTGATATTGATAGGCTGGATACGCTGCCTGTTTTATTCCAAAAGGCCGGGGATAAAACCAGCCGTCATGCTTTTAAAGTGATGCAAGCCTATCAGGACTGGTTTGCCGGTACGCCGGAGCTTTCTCTGTTGTACCTGCTGGGTTTGTTTGATCGTCCCGTTGAGCTTGAGGTGTTTGAAGCACTTTGGCAGGCCCAAATCACCGGGCTGACGGATACGATTCAGGAGGTCGAGTGGTTTAGCGCGATTGATAGTTTACGTCATGATCACCATATCCTGACGGACAGTAGCGATTCAGAACAAGCGGGTGGTTCTGCCCAGGTTTTAGACTGCCACCCACTGATTCGTGAGTATTTTGG
>CALHAO010000142.1 GCA_937931765.1 uncultured Thiotrichaceae bacterium | reverse complement strand
CTCATCAATCAACGCTACCTGATAACGCTCGGCTAGTGCTTCAGCTAATGACGGGCGGAGTTCTAAGGCTTCTTGCAAATTGACCAGCAGATCATCAAAGGCCAGTAAACCTGCTTTACGTTTACTTTCCGGCAACTCTTTCTGTAGGAAAACCAATAAATCAAAACGTAGTTGCTCCAACGCATTTTTCTGCATGTCCTGTAACGCTTCATAATGCTGCAACAGGTTTTCACACAGCTCAAAGAACATATGCTCCGGTACAAGCTGGCCTTTTTTGGTTTTGCTTTGAATGTAAGCAACCGTAAATTTTATCAGTGTCTTCTGTGCATCTTTGACGTCAACACCACTGAACAGCATCTCCAGCACAGTCGCAGCTTCAGCTATTTTTTGTGGCGCATAAACCGTTTTATTTAATACTTCCGGAGATAGTGTTTCCAGAATTTTACCTTTCTGCTGCTCCCACATTAATGCTGCATTGGTGAGTGTGGACTGATAATTCTGTTGCGCCGCAGAAAATGCATCAGCGGTCACCGGCTCGGCCCTGACCGGCAACAGGTAAGGTTTACCAATAAAATTACGCACATTGCCCAACAGGCTATCCGGAGTAACACTTTCACTTTGCAACACTGACAAATCTAATGCATCAGGCTCCAACATCCGTCGTTGCCAGAACTGATCTGCCAAAGCAATCTGCATGTCGGCTTCGTCCTGCACTAACTCACTGTCAAAAGGCAGGCCGACATCAAAGGCATTTTCCTGCAAAGCACGCTGACAAAAGCCATGAATGGTAAACACGGCTGCTTCATCAAAACTCAGCAAAGCACGTCGTAAATACCACAAGCGGTGCTCATCATCCGGCGGGTATAAATCCAGTAAATCCTGATACTCACCTTTAGCTGAGGCCGGATTTTCATAAGCCGCCACCGCCACTTTAAGACGCGCACGAATCCGCTCGCGTAGCTCTTCAGTCGCTGCACGGGTGTAGGTCACCACCAATAATTGATCGACAGTGAGTTGCTGCTCGATGATCAGGCGCAGGTACAACAGCGAGATCGTCCAGGTCTTACCTGTGCCAGCGCTGGCCTGAATTAAGTTCTTTCCATCAAGGGGTATTTCTAGTGGTCTTAGTGGCTGCATTTAATAAAAAATTAAAAAAAATTCAAATAAACTGTCAACCTCAAATCGACAGGTGCGTTAATCTCATTAAGTTTATATTCAGTGAAGTGTACAAAATACATACTACGAAGAATAAACTTACCGATGGGGTATAAAGTTACCTTGCATCAATTTTATTTAATGAATAAATCCACATCTTATGGAGATAATAACATGAAACATTTCATCATTACGCTGCTGTCTGCACTGGCTATTTCTGCATCTGGCTTAGCACTGGCTGGCGGCACTGTTGTAGAAGCACCTGAAGTCGTTGAAGCACCCGAGGTTGTTGAAGTTGTAGAAGCACCCGAAGTCATTGAAAACCCTGCAGTTCAAAGCCCTGTACAGCAAGAAGTTGTTGAAACTGAGGAATGTGATGCTACAACCAGCAAGTGTGACACTGACGAAACAGCAGATTCTACTGAAACTGAAGCAGTTGAAGAAGTCACTGCCAGCTAAAGCCAGTAATCAGTAACACCTTTGACAGGCTCCCTAGCCCGAGCCTGCCACAGTAACACGCATGTAGGGAACATACCCCGCACGCATGGAAGTCTCCGACTTCCGCAAAACTATACTCATTAACAAAAATAAAGCATAATACATCCAAGAATTGGCCCTCCCTTGCGCCGGGAGGGCTTTATTTTTAAAGCAAAAAAATATAATTAATTAGAAAGCCATAGATAGTTAAATTAATCTAAGATAAAAATGAACGAATTATTAATAAAATTGTCACTAGCTAGCCATTCCCAAAATTCAAAAAAATTAAATAATGCAGAAACAGTAAAAATCCTACTTAAAAATAAAAAAATCCGACTAGTCTATTCTCTGGAAAACCCAAATCACAAGCTGCTAATACCTGCAACAGCTAAGCCTGCTCAGCGGGATGGCCTGTGGCAGCACACCTGCTGCGAAGCCTTTATCGCTATCATCGGACAACCACAATACCTGGAATTTAATTTCTCACCTTCCGGCGAATGGGCATGCTATGCATTTAGTGACTACCGGAAACGTACCGACTGGTCAGACCCGCCCCCGCCTGAAATCCACACCATAAAAACTGACACAAGCCTGCAACTGGAGGCTACTATTTTACTGGATACCCTACCCGCTATTTTTCAGGATCAACTATTGGAGCTAGGCATTAGTACCGTTCTGGAAGATAAGGAACAGAACTTAGCCTATCTGGCACTGGCTCATTCACAGGAAACCCCGGACTTCCATCGGCGCGAGCAATGGATCAGGCTAACACCCTGATCAACGACAGTCGCATTCGCAAACACCGACGTTGTGACTTATCACTATTATCCGGCAACAGAATAACGGTAAAGCGTCTGCTACCCAGTGCCTTGCGTGTCTTAAAATTCAGTACATCCATAAAAACGCTGCTAAAACTACTACCGCAAAAAATCACTGGTAAGTGCTCCCCAGTCACGGTAGTCAATTCCCAACCACCGGTTTCCCGCCAGTAAACAGTCTCTACCCAACGGCCAGGCAAGCGGGCACTATGCAACAGTAAATTATAAATCAAACTCCCCGAAACGGCGGCTATCAGAATGCCCGTCACCCAAAAGGCCAATTCCGGCAGTGAGAACAAAACAACCAACGCTGACAGGTGAACCAGAACAACAAAGGCAAGCAACAGACGAGATGGAACCGGCTTAACTACCAGCTCCGCTGTAAAGGAATTCAAGGAGTTTTCTGTAATAACAGACAAAACGCGCCCGTACTTATATTAACAAGCCAGTGTTTTTAGCAGTTCACGCACATTGACCATGCTGTTATCAAGGTTCTGATAAATGTCATCCATTGAAATGGCTTCCTCATCACCTTTTCCAGCTGCCCAGTTCGCCACTACCGCACAACAGGCATAACTTAAACCTAACTCACGTGCCAAACCCGCTTCCGGCATGCCTGTCATGCCCACCAGATCACAACCATCACGCTCCATCCGACTTATTTCAGCCGCCGTTTCCAGCCGTGGCCCTTGTGTTGCGCCATAAGTTCCGCCATCGACTAGTTCCAAATCCGTTTTCTTCGCAGCATTTAACAAATGCTGGCGTAGTTCATCAGTATAAGGCTGAGAGAAATCAACGTGCGTCACCGAACTCAAACCTTCTTCAAAAAACGTATGATCACGACCGGATGTATAATCAATAATCTGATCAGGAATCACCAATGCTCTTGGCTTCATCTTATCAGTAATACCCCCCACAGCAGCAATGGCCACCACCTTACTAACACCGAGACTCCTTAAAGCCCAGATATTGGCACGGTAATTGACTTTGTGCGGTGGGATATTGTGTGCATAACCATGACGAGCCACAAACACAATCCGCTTATCACCGATCATACCGTGGGTAAATTGTCCGGATGGCGAACCATGCGGCGTGTGTACCACTTCACGGTGAATAATTTCCATCCCTTCAATTTCAGTCAGGCCAGTACCGCCAATCACTGCAAATTCGATGTTATCCATAATTATCCTTATATATTTCAGAAGATGGATGAAATAATACCTTACTTCACCAGACGTGTATCATTATACGCCGCATACCAACCAAACCAAAAAGCACGACGAGCGGGCAAACGTTCAAGTCGCTGCCCATTCGGCCCGGTCAGCGCATCTTCCGCTACTGCCCACCGCTGGCCCCGCACGTCGGTAGCCAGTTTATCACCATCGTAACTTTTAAATTTAACACTGCCCGGCGCATAAACCCGGTTTGCACCGGAAGCATCGGTCAACACGACTAACGTTTGTGAGCCGACTTTATCGTGATAAACTGGTTTCTTCTTCAAATAGCGCGCATCAATCGCCAATGTATCGGCAATACCCGGAAAACTCAGCGCTAATACTTCATCTTTATTCTGCAAACGACCGTCTGTTTCGGGCACTGCAAACATCAGTTTATGGCTGGCAAAATAATCGCGGTAGGCCACACCCTCATCATAATTGCGTTCATAACCTGTATCCAGTGACAGCACCGTGGTTTCAGGGTGTCTGCGTCGCCATTCACCCCAGGTAGTAGTCACTACCGCCCCCTGATCCAATTCAATACCCTTCCCCACTAATGAGCCAATCACCGGCTTGCCCCAGGTTGTATTCCACAATGACTGTGTCGCCTTGTCATACATAAGTTTATTTGAGCGATACAAAAAGCCGCTGGTGCCCAACTGGTACTGCTTGCCCTTGTGTTTAGTTTCATACATCACCACCGTTCCGCACAGCGTACAATACACACCCGCAAAATCGGTGCCGCCAATGGTATCCGTAAACATCTCATGCCAAGCCAACACCCGCTTCGGGTACGCCCTGTCATCACCATTCACAGATACCCCAAATACCACATCCGTATCAGCCATATAGTTAGCCTGTGCAGCCGGGAGCATTTTAGGTGAACGCAGCGGCGGAATACCATCCTGCATAACGCCACCCCAACGCACTTCATCCAGACGAATATCTGAGGACTTGATGCCCGCAAAGTAATTAGCAAACTTTGGATCAATCAGTCGATACAATCGGGCTTTGAATTCAGCATATTCAGGGTGGCGCGTTTCCGGCTGCCGCCATATCCAGCGATACCATTCATCAAGATTATTGCCGAAACGCTGGCCGGTTTTTTCACGCATAATATTCATTAACTGGCGGGTGATCTGTGGGTTATTGCCGACGTGATACAACTCCAGAATCATTGGCGCAAAACCAGGATGCCATTGCGAATCAATCATTTTCAGAGCGTTCTGTTGTTTTGCGGCATCCTTATTAAGGAGGTTCAAAAACTGTTCTGCCACGTTTGAATTCGCCCCGGATACGTCACTGGCAGAGGCAGGAGAAATAACGATGGGCAGTAGGCAAATAAACAAGATATTCACCAAACGGCACAGATAAGAAACTGACCAAACAGGTAGGTAGGATTTCACAGTAATCTCCGGATAATAAAAGCGTGGGTGGACTGTCTTAGATTAAATACGCCTAAATTAAAGGATTGGTTTCAGAAAGTGGCTTTTGATTAGCGCTGACCAGCAAAGAAGGAGGCCTGACCGCGTTGATAATAACCTCCCAATAAAAAGCTGGTTTATTGGGAGGTTTCACTCGAAAAAATATTACATCAATGGCATTGTGTTACAAATTCCGCATCACAAGTATCCTGGCCTGGGCCGCCAAATGCCTTATCAGCACCTTTGCCACCATCAATCAGGTCATCGCCTTGCTTGCCAAACAACTCGTCTTTACCCTTACCACCGTAAAGCTTGTCATTGCCGTTATCGCCAAATAGAGTATCTTTTCCATCGTCACCATGAACTTCGTCGTCACCATTACCTGCGAAAATCACATCCTTACCCTGACCACCAAAAACGCTATCATCACCATCACCAGACCAAATGGTGTCATTACCCTTACCGCCACAGATAATGTCATTACCACCTTTGCCATCGATTTGGTCATTGCCTTTTAAGCCAACAATGATGTCATCACCCGGTGTACCCACCAAACGTTCAGATTTTTTGGTACCAATGATAGTGGCTAATTCGCCATCGCAATACCATTCTGCCGGTGGACTGATGGTGGACAACGCAGCCTCGGCATTAATAAAGCCGTATCCGGTTCCAGTATCATAACCAATATCAAACGCCCCCGTTAATGGGTCATCCATGTCCTCTGCAGTTTGGGTCAAAGCATCATAAATTTCGCTTGTATTGGCATAGGGGTTATGCTCCCGCATCAGCGCAGCAACAGCTGCGACATGAGGAGCACTAGCCGACGTGCCAAAGAAAAAGGGGAAATCAAATCCGTCAAATACAGAACCAAAAAAAGAAGTATTGATGCCATCAGGGCCAACAATCGCGGGTTGTTTACGAATATCAGGTTTTCTCAGACGCTTACCTTTAGTATCAAACAATATTCGTGTACCGCCAGCTGAAGAATAAGTATTGATCTCTGCAGGACTCACAGAAGGAGGAGCCTGTAAAAAGAAGCTGGCTCCGACCCCCATAGCTCCACGAGCTACCTTATGTCCATAGCTGGTACTACTTTGTGTTCTATTAATATCAATAACAGACCCGCCATTAGTCACTAATTTGATCCTGCCCGGAACAGGGCCAGTGCGCCGCTGGATGACGATACCTAAGGTTAAAGGGCCACTGGTTGGATTAAAAACGCCGTTAATTTCAATAGGATCAGAACCCACGTTATCAACATTATTAGGTGCTATTTGCAGATTAAAATCACACGATTGAAACATAAACATATCTAAATCAGTCGTTGCTCCACTACCGCCACTGACAGAAAAGAAAGGCTGATCCCATTGTAAAACAGGAGTAACTGAACGCCCGGCACCTATTTCTATTTCCAGACAGATGTCATCGGTTTGCCCTGGTGCTGCAAAGTTAGCAAATAAGGAATCCCCAAATTCCCGATAATGGCTTTCATAAGAGTCGCGGGCATTGTTCCCGGCAGAACTGAAATAACTAACATCCTGCTCGCGGTTCACCTGATCGACCGCTTGCGCAATAATGCCATCCTGAAAAAAGGGCACTACCGGGTAAAGAACATCATCTACAATGACATCTGCCCCTGCATCAGCCAGATTAATAATACCATTTGCAAAGCCTGCCTGACCGGAAACCGCAGTGTTGAATAGTAATGATGCCCCCGGCGCGACATCATGTACAATCTCCATCATTCCGCGCCCTTCGTCGGTGCCTGAGTTGGCACAATCTCCTTCTTCTAATACCGTAATATTTTCAGGCAAATCACCCGTCGCTTTACCGGCAGCAGCACCTTTAAGGCAATCATAACTATCCGATAACACACCGACTTTGATACCTGCACCTGTCACCCCATAAGTCTGTCGAGCAGTATCGGAGCGCATGGCCACATCGCCCTGACTGGTCACTGCACCCTTATCTTTAATGGCCAGCGAATGACGGGCAAACCGCAAAACAGTCACATTATCAAGCTTAGCCAGCTTATCCACCGGGAAACGCCCTGAGACAATACGGCCAAAACTACTGGCACCTTTCATACCTAATGCAACCAACTCTTTCTTTAATTGTTGCGTATTATTATCAGCTACAGCATCAATAACGACATAACCATCGGAAACTGCCGGAGCAGCAAGTTGCAAAGAAGGTAAAACTTGGTTTAAAGAACGTACAGTGGGGTTAGCCTGGGCTTGTGGGCTAGGTAATAACTGCTGGAGTCCACCTTGTAACTTACTGTTATTCTGCTGGTTTTGCGCCAAAGCTCTGGAAAGATCACTGCTCATATCAGCATAAGCCCCGGCTACCGGTAAAAAAGTACCTATTATTAATACTGAGCCAAGCGTAACTACATTAAGTTTTTCCACAGTTATTTTCCTCATCATCTGGTTTAAAAGTTTAATTTATGATTCATAAATTTCACTAATTAAACTATATAACCACCATCAATCCATAAACGAAACTAATGATAGCCAAGCCTATTAACTGATTAACGGGAATTTGAGGTTTTTCTATACACACCTTCGGCCTACCTTATTTCAACCAAAATCTCTGCTAAATCTGATTGACTGTGCAGTCAATCAATCATAATCTACGCCTCTGTAAGCAGGTGCATTTGTTACAAATAAATCTTGCCATTTAGCTTTTGGGTAATTATAGTTTTCGGTCAAGCGATGGCGTCGCTCCAGACCGTAGGTTCTCTACACATTAGGTTTGAAATACATGTTTTCCTGTACGCCGGGATCTTTTAGGGGGTTCTGGGTATACACGCATGACTCCTGTCAATGGAGGTCGCTATGACATTATCTACACGCACAGATTTTTTACGTTTCCACAATGGCGAACAAGCCACTTTGCAGTTTTCTGAGGAAGAATACGGTCAACGCCTGACTGGTCTTCGCAAAATAATGGTTGAGCAAAACATTGATGCTGTCGTGATGACATCAATGCATAATATTGCTTATTATTCCGGCTTTTTATACTGCGCTTTTGGTCGCCCTTACGCATCAGTGGTCACGGCGACTGAAAACGTAACAATCAGCGCCGGGATCGACGCTGGCCAACCTTGGCGACGGTGCTTTGGCGACAACATTACCTATACTGACTGGACGCGTGACAATTACTGGCGTGCTATCAAATCAATAACTGGTGGTGGAAAAACTATCGGTTATGAAAGTGATCACCTGACCCTGCTGCAGTTGAATAAGTTGAATAGCTTTCTGGAGCCAAAAGCTACCGTTGATGTATATTTATCGACGATGCAACAACGTATGCACAAATCACCTGCTGAAATCGAGTTAATTAAGCATGGTGCAGCGGTTGCTGATGTAGGTGGTTTTGCGATTCGTGAGGCGATTAAAATCGGCACGCGGGAAATTGATGTAGCAATGGCCGGACGTGATGCAATGGAGCTGGAAATCGCCAAGCGTTTTCCTGATGCTGAGTACCGTGATACCTGGGTTTGGTTCCAGTCCGGCCTGAACACTGATGGCGCGCACAACCCGGTGACCGCCCGTAAATTAGAACGGGGCGATATTCTTTCCCTGAACACGTTCCCGATGATCAGCGGCTATTACACCGCACTGGAACGCACGCTATTTGTGGGCGAAGTAGATGATGCCAGCATGGCCATCTGGCAAGCCAATATCGACGCGCATGAACTGGGCATCAGCCTGATTAAACCAGGCGCTACCTGCTCCGGTATCACAGCTGAAATCAACGCTTTATTTGCAGAACGTGACCTGCTGCAATACCGTTCCTTCGGTTATGGGCACAGCTTTGGTGTGTTGTCACATTATTATGGTCGTGAGGCTGGTTTAGAATTACGCGAAGATATTGACACTGCGTTAGTGCCCGGCATGGTGGTTTCAATGGAGCCTATGCTAACTATCCCTGATGGCCGACCCGCTGCCGGTGGTTACCGTGAGCATGATATTTTGGTAGTAGGCGAATCTGATGCTGAAAACATTACCAAATATCCCTATGGCCCGGCATTTAATGTAGTACCTGTTTAACATCGTTGGAGCATTTTATGAACTATTCCTGGCTGGAAGTGCTAAAAGCCGGATTCACCGACCAGAAACGCTGGACACCCGCCTGGCCCGAAAAGAAATCGCCGGACGCTGCTTATGATGTCATCATCGTGGGTGGCGGTGGTCATGGTCTGGCAACAGCTTACTATCTGGCGCGTGACTTTCCGGGCAAGAAAATTGCCGTGCTGGAAAAAGGCTGGATCGGCGGCGGTAATACCGGACGTAACACCACGATTGTGCGCTCCAATTACCTGTGGGATGAAGCCTCAAACCTGTATGAACACTCCCTAAAACTCTGGGAAGGACTGACGGAAGATATTAACTTCAATGTCATGTTCAGCCAGCGTGGCGTGTATAACCTCGGCCATACGCTGCAGGATATGCGCGATATTGAGCGGCGGGTGAATGCCAATGTATTGAATGGCATTGATGCGGAAGTGGTGGATGCGGTCGAATTAAAGAAGCGCATTCCGATTATGGATACCAGCAAAAACACCCGCTATCCGGTGATGGGTTCCTCATTTCAGGCTCGCGCCGGTGTCGCCCGCCATGATGCAGTGGCTTGGGGCTTTGCCCGCGCTGCGGCTAAACTGGGCGTGGATATTATCCAGACCTGTGAAGTAAAAGCGATGGATATTGAAGCTGGACGCATTAAAGGTCTCGATACATCACGCGGTTATATCGCAGCGGATCAGGTCGGTTGTGTTACTGCCGGACATTCGTCTGTATTAGCGGCAATGGCGGGCTTAACCCTGCCTATAGAAAGCCATCCGTTGCAGGCATTTGTCTCCGAACCCATGAAACCCGTTCTGCACACCGTGGTTATGTCTAACGCCGTACACGGTTATATCAGTCAATCTGACAAAGGTGATCTGGTCATCGGTGCCGGTATCGATCCTTATTTAAGTTACTCCCAGCGTGGTAGCCCGCAAGTGATTGATCATACAGCAGCGGCGATTCTGGAATTATTCCCGATTTTCTCGCGCACACGGGTTAACCGCCAGTGGGGCGGGATTGTGGATACCACGCCGGATGCTTGCCCGATTATCAGTCCGACCGATATTGAAGGTTTGTATTTTAACTGCGGCTGGGGCACCGGCGGCTTTAAAGCCACACCGGGTTCCGGTCACGTTTTTGCGCATACCATCGGCCAAGGTAAGCAACACCCGCTGGCTGAACCTTTCCACCTCGACCGCTTTAAAACCGGTGCATTAATTGACGAACACGGCGCTGCTGGTGTAGCTCACTAATCACTAAGGAACTGACAGGAGAATTATTATGTTATTACTGGAATGTCCTTATTGTAAGGAGGCCCGCGATGAGCAGGAATTCAGTTATGCCGGTGAAGCGTTGATTAAGCGCCCTGCACTGGATTGCACCGACGATGAATGGGGCACTTATCTGTTCCACCGCAAGAATATAAAAGGTGTGCACACCGAACAATGGTCACACGCATTGGGTTGCCGCAAGGTATTTATTGTTGAGCGCAGCACGATTGATAACACCATTCATGCCATTAAAACCTTTGAATCATTGGGGGATGCGTCATGAAACGACTATCCGCACAAGCCGGTGAACGCATCGATCGTTCCAAGCCGTTAAACTTTATGTGGCAGGGCAAATCCTATCAGGGTTTTGCTGGTGACACGCTGGCCTCCGCGATGCTGGCCAATGGCATTAACGTGGTGGGACGTAGTTTTAAATACGGCAGACAACGCGGCATTATGGCCGCAGGCAGTGAAGAAGCCAATGCACTGGTCACCCTGGAATCAGCCGGTCACCACGTACCGAATGCACGCGCCACGGAAGTTGAATTGTATGACCAGATGAGGGCCATCGCCGGTAGTGGTGTGCCTTCGCTGGACAGTGATATGCGGGCATGGCTGAAACCTTTTCACCGTTTTATGGCGGCAGGGTTTTATTACAAAATGTTCAAGTGGCCACAAAAACTCTGGCCGGTGTACGAAGATAATCTGCGTAAATTATCCGGCTTTTCTAAAGCACCGGACAGCCGCGATGATGAAATCTATGATCACCAATATCACCATGCTGACATTGCCATTGTCGGTGGCGGCCCTGCTGGTTTATCAGCGGCACTGAACGCTGCGAATGCCGGAGCCAGTGTTATTCTGGTCGATGAACGTCATACGTTGGGTGGCGAAATTATTAGTGACTGCACCAGTGATGAAGCTGCCAAAACATGGTTTGATGAAACACTGGCCACACTGCAAGCACACGACAAGGTACGGATTTTCAGCCGCACCACGGCTTATGCCCTAC
This sequence comes from uncultured Thiotrichaceae bacterium, assembly GCA_937931765.1. Taxonomy (GTDB): domain Bacteria; phylum Pseudomonadota; class Gammaproteobacteria; order Thiotrichales; family Thiotrichaceae; genus Thiolinea. The sequence continues at coordinate 1,631 of CALHAO010000142.1, read as the reverse complement.
ATGATCAAAACTTGTTGTTAGCACTGGAACGCAGACAGGATCACCTGCCCTTAGGCGCACGTAATCCGCATGCTTCACGCCAGCGTTCACACCGCATTCGTGCCAAGCAAGTGATTCTGGCTACCGGTAGTCATGAGCGCCCGATGATGTTCGCCAATAACGACCTACCCGGCATTATGATGGCCGGTGCTATGCGGCGTTATCTGAATGAATACGCCGTGTTATGCGGTGAGAATCCGGTGGTTGCCGGTAATAATGACAGTATTTATGCATTAGCGGCTGACCTGCTGAATGTTGGTATTAAAGCCACAGTGGTTGATTGCCGTACGGGCTACGATGCCAGCGCATTGACTGCAAAAGGCGTTACGGTACGTCAGGGTTATGCCATTGTTGATGCCGCAGGCACCAGCCGTGTCAGCGGCGTCACTATTGCCAAAACCAGTCTGAATAATGGTAAGTGGACGATTGATCCTGCCATAGAAACACTAGATTGTGATGCCATAGCAACTTCGGGTGGTTTCAGTCCGTTGGTACATCTGGATTGTCATACCGGTTCCATGCCTGCATTTGATGCAGCGTTTCAGGCTTTCATGCCTGCTTGTAATAAACCGGATCGGTTGGTGGCGGGTAGTATCCGTGGTCATAGTGACTGGCAGGGTGCGGTGGCTGATGGTGCTTATGCTGCGGCGCAAGCTGCACTGACTATTGGCATGGGCCAGAATGCTGAGCAGCAGGCAACACAGAACAACATGGATGTACCTGCCCCAACCACGCTGAATGTTGCACCCTTCCTGGTACTGGATGACGGACGCAACAAAACCTTCATCGATCTACAGAACGATGTCAAATCATCCGATATTGAGCTGGCGATCCGCGAAAACTACCGTTCCATTGAGCACATCAAGCGTTATACTGCGCTGGGTTTTGGTACCGATCAGGGTAAAACCGGTAATGTGAATGGCATCGCCATTGCCGCTGAAGTCATGGGCCGCCCGATTGAAACAGTCGGCACTACCACCTTCCGCCCGATGTATACGCCGGTGACAATGGGTGCATTAGCTGGTGAAGACATCGGTTTATTATTCGACCCACAACGCTTCACACCGATGCACGCTTCGCATGTCGCCAATGGTGCTGACTTTGAAACCGTCGGCCAATGGATGCGTCCGTGGTACTTCGCTAAATCCGGCGAAGATATGCACACCGCCGTACAACGCGAGTCACTGGCAGCGCGTGATTCACTGGGCATGATGGATGCTTCGACGCTGGGTAAGATTGATATTCAAGGGCCGGATGCACGGGAATTACTGGCGCGGGTTTATACCAATGCCTGGGCGAAACTGGCTCCGGGTAAATGCCGTTATGGCCTGATGTGCGGTGAAGACGGCATGATCATGGATGACGGTGTTACGGCTTGTATTAGTGATACACATTTTGTGATGACCACGACTACCGGTGGTGCAGCGGGTGTGTATACGCATCTGGAAACCTGGTTACAGACTGAGTGGCCGGAGCTGGACGTTTACCTCACCAGTGTCACGGATCATTGGTCAACTACCGCCGTCGTTGGCCCGAAAGCACGTAGAGTCATGGAATCGATCTGTGATGATATTGATTTTAGTGCGGACAAC